>CALJUI010000444.1 GCA_937975735.1 uncultured Rubrivivax sp. | reverse complement strand
CCCGGCTGCACACCGCCGACCCCGACCACCGCGTGCCGCACCTGGCCTTCCAGCCGGGCGCCTTGCAGGCCACGCCGATCCTGCCGATCGACGAGGTCATCACGTCCTTCTACCTGCGCCTGATCGTCGCCGACGAGGCCGGCGTGCTGGCGCGCATCACCGGCATCCTCGCCGAGCACGACATCTCTATCGACGCGGTGCTGCAGCGCGAGAGTGCCGACGGCGAGGACCAGACCGACCTGATCATCCTGACCCACGACACCGTCGAAGGGCGCATGCGCGACGCACTGGCGCAGATGCAGGCGCTGCCGACGGTGCTTGCGCCGATCGTCAAGATCCGCAAAGAGAGCTTGAAGTGAAGTACCTCAGTACCCGGGGCGACAAGACGCCACGCGGCTTCTGCGACATCCTGCTCGAGGGGCTGGCGCCAGACGGGGGCCTGTACCTGCCGGCGAGCTATCCGAAGGTCGATGCGGCGACCCTCGCGCGCTGGCGCGGCCTGCCGTACGCCGACCTCGCCTTCGAGATTTTGTCGCTCTACATCGACGACATTCCGGCCGCCGACCTGCAGCGGCTGACCCGCGAGACCTACACCGAGGCGCGCTTCGGTTCGCCGCAGATCACCCCGCTGCGGCCGCTCGACGAAGGCCTGTACATCCAGGCCCTGTCCAACGGCCCGACCTTGGCCTTCAAGGACATGGCGATGCAGCTGCTCGGCGCGCTGTTCGAGTACGAGCTCGGGCGCCGCGGCGAGCAGCTCAACATCCTCGGGGCGACCTCGGGCGACACCGGCAGCGCCGCCGAGTACGCGATGCGCGGCAAGCGCGGCGTGCGGGTGTTCATGCTGTCGCCGAAGGGCCGGATGAGCGCCTTCCAGCAGGCGCAGATGTTCAGCCTGCAGGACCCGAACATCCACAACCTGTCGATCGAGGGCGTGTTCGACGACTGCCAGGACATCGTCAAGGCGGTCAGTGCCGATCTGGCCTTCAAGCGCCGGCACCGCATCGGCACGGTGAACTCGATCAACTGGGCGAGGCTGCTGGCGCAGGTCGTGTACTACTTCGCCGGCTACTTCCAGGCCACGGGCTCGAACGAGCAGCGGGTGAGCTTCGCGGTGCCATCGGGCAACTTCGGCAATGTCTGTGCCGGTCACGTCGCACGCATGATGGGCCTGCCGATCGACCGGCTGGTCGTCGCGACGAACGAGAACGACGTGCTCGACGAGTTCTTTCGCACCGGCACCTACCGCGTGCGGCCGACCGCGCACGAGACCTCCAGCCCGTCGATGGACATCAGCAAGGCGAGCAACTTCGAGCGTTTCGTGTTCGACCTGCTCGGCCGCGACGCGGCGCGCACCAAGGCGCTGTTCGGCGACGCGCTGTCGCGCGAGCGCGCCTTCACGCTGACGTCCGACGAGTTTGCCCGCATCGCCGACTTTGGCTTCGCCTCCGGCAAGAGCAGCCACGCCGACCGGCTGGCGACGATCCGCGCCACCTGGGAGCGGCACGGCACGATGATCGACACGCACACCGCCGACGGCCTGAAGGTGGCGATGGCCCACCGGCGTGCCGGCGTGCCGATGGTCGTGCTCGAGACCGCGCTGCCGGCGAAGTTCGCCGAGACGATCCGCGAAGCGATCGGCCGCGAGCCCGAGCGGCCGGCCGCGCTGCACGACATCGAGTCGCTGCCGCGGCGCTTCACGGTGCTGCCGGTGGATGCCGAACGGGTCAAGGCCTTCATCGAGACCCACTGCCAGGACGACCCGGACCGATGAACGCCCCGCGCCGCCCGCTGCTCGCCCTGGACGAGGCGCTCGCGCGTCTGGTCGACGGGGCCCGGCCGATGAGGATCACGGCCAACGAGACCGTCTCCACCTTCGATGCGCGTGGCCGCGTGCTGGCCGCCGACGTGTCGTCGCTGCTCGACGTGCCGCCCGCGGACAACACCTCGATGGACGGCTATGCGATGCGCGCCGCCGACGTGCCGGCCGCCGGCACCGAACTGCCGGTGTCGCAGCGCATCCCGGCCGGCGTCGTCGGCGACGCGCTGGTGCCCGGCACCGCGGCGCGCATCTTCACCGGCGCGCAGGTGCCGCCGGGCGCCGACGCGGTGGTGATGCAGGAGCAGTGCGAGGTCGTAGGCGCCGATCGCGTGCGGATCATGGCCGTGCCGACGCCCGGCCAATGGGTGCGTCGCCGCGGCGAGGACGTCAGGCAGGGCGCGACCGTGCTGGCCGCCGGCGTGCGGCTGACGCCGCAGGCGCTGGGGCTGGCGGCGTCGGTCGGCGCGGCGACGCTGCAGGTGCTGCGCCGACCGCGTGTCACGCTGTTCTCGACCGGCGATGAACTGGTGATGCCCGGCGAGCCGCTGAAACCCGGTGCGATCTACAACTCCAACCGCTACACGCTGCGCGCGCTGCTCGAGGCCGCCGGCTGCACGGTGATGGACCTCGGCATCGTGCCGGACCAGCTCGACGCCACGCGCGCCGCGCTGCGCGAGGCGGCGGCCGGCAACGATCTGATCCTGACCTCGGGCGGCGTGTCGGTCGGCGAGGAGGACCATCTGCGTCCTGCGGTGCAGGCCGAGGGCGCGCTCGACCTCTGGCAGGTCGCGATGAAGCCGGGCAAGCCGCTCGCCTTCGGGCGGGTCGGGCAGGCGCTGTTCATCGGTCTCCCCGGCAACCCGGTGTCGAGCTTCGTGACCTTCCTGCTGGCGGTGATGCCGGTGCTGCGTACGCTGCAGGGCATGGACCCGGCGGGGCCGGCAGCATTGCAGATGCGTGCCGACTTCGACTGGCCGAAGCCGGATCGCCGGCGCGAGTTCCTGCGCGTCCGGATCAATGCCGAAGGCGGTCTCGAGTTGTTCCCGAACCAGAGCTCGGGCGTGCTGACGTCGACGGTCTGGGCCGACGGCCTCGTGGACAATCCCGGCGAGCAGGTCATCCGGCGCGGCGATGCGGTAGCCTACCTGCCCTTGAGTGCCTGGTGGGGATGATGAAGGTCGAGGTGCGCTACTTCGCTTCGCTGCGCGAAGCGCTCGGCACCGGCGAACGGGTCGAGGTCGCCGACGGCACGACGCTGGGCGGACTGCGCGACCAGCTCTGCGCCCGCGGCGGCCGATACGCCGAAGTGCTGTCGCGGCCACGGCCGGTGCGCTGCGCGCTCGACCGCACGATGAGCGACGAGGCCACCGCGCTGCGTGACGGCGCCGAGGTGGCCTTCTTCCCGCCGGTGACGGGGGGCTGAGGATGGCCCGCGTCTCGGTCCAGACCCAGGACTTCGACGTGTCGGCGGAACTCGCCGCGCTGCGTGCCGGCGACGCGGCGGTCGGTGCCATCGCCGTCTTCGTCGGCACCGTGCGCGACCGCAACGACGGCAGCGGCGTCTCGGCGATGGAGCTCGAGCACTACCCCGGCATGACCGAGGCGGCGATCGAGACGATGATCGACGCGGCGATGAGGCGCTTCGACCTGCGCGCCGCGCGCGTCGTTCACCGGGTCGGGCTGCTGCAGCCGCTGGACCAGATCGTGCTCGTCGCGGTCAGCTCGGCGCACCGCGGCGCGGCCTTCCAGGGCTGCGAGTTCCTGATGGACTACCTGAAGACCCAGGCGCCGTTCTGGAAGAAGGAGACGACGCCGGAGGGCGCGCGCTGGGTCGACGCGCGGGTCGCCGACGACGAGGCGCTGGCGCGCTGGGGGATCGAGGCGGGCAACGCCGGGTGAGCGGGCGGCTGGAGGGTCGTTGCCGCAACAGGTCAGGCGCCTGGCGCTTCCCGGCGAGGGCGTGCCGATCAACGCTGCCGGGCAAGTCGAGCTCAAGCCGTGCGCCTGCAACAAGGTCCCCAGGGTTCCTTTGGCCGTTGCTGAGGGCGGTGACGTCCTGTGCGGCAGAGCCCGGATTCGATCGGGAGTGGCTGCGACCGAGCCGCGGTGACCCTTGGCCAAACGGACCACGCAGCCCCTGAAACGGCCCTCGGCGGTCAAGGCGCGGGGATCCTGGCCAGCGCCCGCCCGACGTGCGCCGGTTCGAGCTCAGCCGCCGCCTGCGGCGGGCGCTCCACCTGTCCCGCCCAGGCACAGCGCGCAGATGGCGTCCTCGTCGAGCGCCTCGCCCTCGCGGCGCCACTGCGCGCGCCGTGCCGGGTCGGGCTCGGCCGCCTCGATCAGGCGCAGCGTGTCCTGGCGCGTGCCCCAGGACAGCGCGTCGTAGCGGCCGTAGTTGGGCATACGCTGCTCGGCGGCCGTCAGGCGCATCGCATCGGCGATGCGTCCCTGGGCGACGATCAGCCGGATCGCCGAATACAGCCAGACGTGCAGGATCCCGCCGAAGCGCCAGTAGGGCAGCGCCTGGCGCAGGCGCACACCGGCATCGTCGAGCCGTCCTTGGCGTACGAGCGACAGCATCAGGTGGCCGTACCCCCAACCGATCTGGTGCGCGGAGCGTGTCGACCCGGCTGTCGGCGCCCCCCGCTGCGGCCGGGCACGGTCGACCAGCGGCTCCAGCAGGGCCGCCGCGGCCTGCCACTCGCCCCGGTGATTGCATGCGACGGCCTGGTTGAGCACCAGGCGGAAGCGGCGGGACTCTTCGCCGTGTGCCGGCAACAGCGCGACCATGCGCTCAAACACGGGCAGGCTGTCCGCGGACTTGCCTGTCTGCGAATTCCAATGGGTCTGCAGGTTCAGGAGGTCGGTCCGCAGCCATCCGGGCCACCGGGGGTTCTCGAGGGCCACCGCCTCGTCCCACACAGGCTGGGCGGCGTCGAACTCGTGCAGTCGCACCTGCCGCCACGCCTTGCTGACGAGTACGGCGTAAAGAGCCCGCGGCCACCCATGGTGGCGGCAGCCCTGCTCGGCCAGTGCCACCGCCGGCAGGAAGACCTCGTCGGGCAGGGCGCGTTCGCCGCCCCAGGCCACGGCCTGGCAGCAAAGGCGGATGGTGTGGGCGTCCTCGACGCGCTCCCCGGCGATGGCCAGCGCCCGCCGCACGATCGCGAGGGCTTCGTTGGTCAGGCCCGAGAGCGCGAACGCGGACGCCGCCACCGAGGCCAGCGCCACCGCCAGCGGCAGGTCCTCGGCCATCGCCCACGCGAGGGCGGCGCGCAGGTTGTCGATCTCGGGCCGGGTGCGCGCGACGTAGTCCGCCTCGCTGATCGTGCCGTCCTCGCCGAAGCGCGCTTCGTGGGCCTGGGTCAGCAGCGCGCACATCACCCGCGCGTGGCGCCGCGTCAGCGCCTCGGTCTCGCCGGCCTGCGCCAGGCGCTCCAGCGCGTAGGCGCGTGCCGTCTCCAGCAGCCGGTAGCGCGGCCGGTCGTCGCCCTCGGCCACGACCATCGACTTCTCCACCAGCGTGCCCAGGTGCTCGAGCACGGCCCACTCGTCGATGGGCGGGCCCGCCAGGTCGTCGGCCGCCACCTGCTGCGCGGCCTCCAGCGTCCAGCCGCCGGCGAACACGCCCAGGCGGCGGAACACCGTCTGCTCGTCGGGCGTCAGCAGCCCGTGGCTCCAGTCGAGCGCGGCATGCAGCGTCTGGTGCCGGCGCAGCGCCAGGCGCGAGCCGGCCGTCAGCACGCGAAAACGCTCGCCGAGCTTGTCGCGCAGGCCGGCCACGCCCAGCAGCTTCACGCGCGCCGCCGCCAGCTCGATGGCCAGCGGGATGCCGTCGAGCCGGCGGCAGATGTCGACGACGGCCGGCGCGTTGTCGGCGGTCAGCGCGAAGTGCGGATCGGCCGCCCGGGCGCGCTCGACCAGCAGCGCGGTGGCGCCGCTGGCGGCGACCGTGGCCACGTCGCCCGCGTCCGCCTCCGAAGGCACCGCCAGCGTGCCCAGCCGCAGCTGGTGCTCCAGCGGCAGGCCGATCGGCTCCTGGCTCGTCGCCAGCACGCGCACGCCGGGCGCGCCGGCGAGCAGCGCGTCGACCAGCGCGGCGACCGCGTCGACGACGTGCTCGCAGTTGTCCAGCACCAGCAGCAGGGTCTGCTCGGCCAGGGCCTGGGCGAGCGCCCGCGGCGGCGGGGCGTCCGGCGGCAGGCTGGCGCCGAGCACCTGGGCCGCGGCGACGACGACCTTGTCGGGTTCCGCGACCGAGGCCAGGTCGACCCAGCACGGGGCCTGCGCGTCGTCGCGCAGCGCCTGCGACGCCGCGCGTGCCAGGCGTGTCTTGCCGATGCCACCGGCACCCACTAGCGTCACCAGGCGATGCTGGCGCACGAGGTCGCACACCTCGGCCAGTTCGTGCGCGCGGCCGATGAGCGGTGGCGCGTCGGCGGCCGGCGCCGCGACCGGCTCGGGCACCGCTGCCGGCGGCTCGGGCCCCGACGCCGGCGCCTAGGCCGCGGGCCGACCCGTTGCGACCGCGGCCGTGAAGCGGTAGCCCCGACCCGGCCCCGTGGCGATCGCCCGCGGCCCGCGCCGCTCG
>CALJUI010000443.1 GCA_937975735.1 uncultured Rubrivivax sp. | reverse complement strand
TCGACGAAGACCACGTCGTCGGGCGTCCACCACTTGGCGATCTTGCCTTCGTAGAAGGCGAGCAGCTCGTCGCGCGTCGGCGCGGCGCCAGCCTTCTTCACCACCACGAGCAGCGGCCGCTCGTCCCACTTCGGGTGCGGCACGCCGATGCAGGCCGCCATCGCCACGCCGGGGTGCGCCATCGCGATGTTCTCGAGGTCGATCGAGCCGATCCATTCGCCGCCGGACTTGATGACGTCCTTGCTGCGGTCGGTGATCTGCATGTAGCCATCGGCGTCGATGGTGGCGACGTCGCCGGTCGGGAACCAGCCGTCGACCAGCGGGTCACCGCCCTCGCCCTTGAAGTAGCTCTCGATGATCCACGGCCCGCGCACCAGCAGTTCGCCGGCGGCCTGGCCGTCGTGCGGCAGCGCCTGCCCGTCCTCGCCGACGATCTTCATGTCGACGCCGAACACCGCGCGCCCCTGCTTGGCCTGCACCGCCATGCGCGCGTCGGCGTCCAGCGCCTGGTGCTTGGGCTTGAGCGTGCAGACGGTGCCCAGCGGACTCATCTCGGTCATGCCCCAGGCGTGCAGCACCTGCACGTCGTAGCGTTCCTGGAAGGCGCGCATCATCGCCGGCGGGCACGCGGCGCCGCCGATGACGGTGCGGCGCATCGTCCCGAACTTCAGGTTGTTCGCCTCCACATGGGTCAGCAGGCCCTGCCAGACGGTCGGCACGCCGGCCGACATCGTCACGCCCTCGCTCTCGAACAGTTCGTGCAGGCTCTTGCCGTCGAGAAAGGGGCCGGGAAAGACCAGCTTGGCGCCGACCATGCAGGCCGCATAGGGCAGGCCCCAGGCGTTGACGTGGAACATCGGCACCACCGGCAGGATGGTGTCGCGCGCCGAGCAGTTCAGCGCATCGGGCAGCGCGGCGGCGTAGGTGTGCAGCAGCGTCGAGCGGTGGCTGTAGAGCGCGCCCTTCGGGTTGCCGGTGGTGCCCGAGGTGTAGCAGAGGGAACTGGCGGTGTTCTCGTCGAAGTCGGGCCAGTCGAAGGCGCCGTCCTCGGCGTCGATCAGGTCCTCGTAGCACAGCAGGCCCGGCAGCCTTGCGCTGGTGGGCATGTGCGCGCGATCGGTCATCGCGACGAAGGCCTTGACCGTCTTCACGCGGTCGGCCACGGCCTCGATCAGCGGCAGGAAGGTCAGGTCGAAGAACAGGATCCGGTCTTCGGCATGGTCGGCGATCCACACCACCTGGTCCGGGTGCAGGCGCGGGTTCAGCGTGTGCAACACGGCGCCCGAGCCCGAGGCCGCGTAGTACAGCTCCATGTGCCGGTAGCCGTTCCAGGCCAGCGTGGCGACGCGGTCGCCGAAGCGAATGCCGCGCGCGGCCAGCGCCTGCGCCATGCGGCGCGAGCGCGCCGCCAGCTCGCGGTAGGTGGTGCGGTGCAGGTCGCCTTCGACGCGGCGCGAGACCACCTCCTGCTCGCCGTGGTGGGTCTCGGCATGCTTCAGCAGCGAGGAGATCAGCAGCGGCTGCTGCATCATCAGTCCGTTCATGGTTTCTCTCCGGTCGTGGTCGATCCGGCGCCCTCGTGCGCGGGGCGCCGCGGTGGTCTGGGCGTTCAGGTGACGGCGGCGGCGGGCGTCGCGTCCGGCGGTGCTTCGGCGTCGACCGTCACGTTCTCGACGCGGTGGATGTCGGCCTCGTAGCTGCGCGCGGCCAGCAGGAAGAAGCCGGCGGCCAGCAGGCCGAACAGCGGCACCAGCGTCAGCGCGGCCTCCAGCCCGAGCCGGTCGGACAGCGCGCCGGTGACGATTGGCCCCACCGCCAGGCCGAGCAGGTTCTGGAACAGCGCCAGCACCGACGCGCCGGTGGCGCGCACGCCGGGATGGATGACGTCGATGACGATCGCCGACACCGGGCCGACGGTGCAGGTCATCAGGAAGCCGCCGAACGCGATCAGCGCGAACTGCTGCGGCACCGCCAGGCCGGCCGCGCCGGTGGCGGCGAAGGTCGGCAGCAGCACCGCCAGCGTCACCACGCAGAGCATCGCCATCACCTGCAGCTTGCGGCGCGCGCGCACCTCGCCGGCGCGGTCGACGACGAAGCCCCAGACCACCGCCCCGGCGGCGCCGAGCAGCACGACGAGGGCGGCGCGGCCGCCGGCCTGCGCCGCAGGCACGTCGTGGAAACGGTTCAGGAAGCTCGGCAGCCAGGACCAGACCGCCGACACCACGATCAGCTGCGCCGCGCCGCCCAGGCAGACCCACAGCATCGTGCGCGAGCGCATCAGCGCCCTGGCGATGAAGGCCGCGGCGCTGCCGGTCGAGCCAGCGGCCGCGTCGAGCGTCGGCGTCAGCGCGACCGTCTTGTAGTCGCGCACCTTCAGGTACAGCAGCGCCAGCACGAGCCCGGGCACGCCGACGACGCCGAAGGCCGCCTGCCAGCCCCATCGCGAGGCGATGACGCCGCCGAGCAGCACGCCGAGCACCGAGCCCAGCGAGGCGGCGGCGAAGAAGGCCGCCAGCAGGCGTGCGCGAAGCCGCGCCGGGAAGACGCTGGCGATCAGCGCCGCGCCGACCGAGCCGTAGCCGGCCTCGCCCAACCCGACCAGCGCGCGCGCCGCGAACAGCTGGCCGAAGTTGCGCGTGAACATGCAGGCGATCGACGCCAGGCTCCACACGGTGGCCATCGCGACGATGCTCTTGACGCGGCTGGTGCGGTCGGCGAGCAGCGCGATCGGCAGCGCGCCGAGCGCGACCGTCACCGACACCACCGACACCAGCGAGCCGAGCTGCGTGTCCGACAGCCCCCACTCGGCCTTGATGTAGGGAAACAGCGAGACGATCACCTGGCGGTCGATGTAGTCGAACAGCATCAGCGCGAAGGTCATCGCGAAGCCGAACCAGGCCGCGCCGCGGCCGACCAGGTAGTCGCCCTGACCCTGCGCGGCGGGGGTGGCGTGCACTTGCATCGGCGGCTCCGTCGGCGCGGCGAGGTTCAGGGCACCAGCACGGTGGCGCCGGTGGTGCGGCGCGACTCGAGCGCGCGGTGCGCGTCGGCGGCGTCGGCGAGCGCGAACTGCTGCTTGGGCTCGCCATGGATGCGGCCGGCCAGCACGTGCTCGAAGAGCTCGTGGGCCATCGCCAGCATCTGCGCGCGCGGCGTCGCGTAGTGCACCATCGCCGGCCGCGTGACCCAGATCGAGCCCTTCACCGCCAGCAGCGTGGTGTCGATCACCACCGGGCCCGAGGTGGTGCCGTTGCTGACCAGGGTGCCGCGCACCTGCAGGCTCTCGAGCGAGGCCATCAGCGTGTCCTTGCCGACCGAGTCGTAGACCACCGGCACGCCGGCGCCGCCGGTGATCTCCTTGACGCGCTTCGGGATCTCGCGCGTCATGTCCTCAGGCGTCATGCCGCCGGTGACGATGACGTGCGCGCAGCCGTTGGCGCGCGCGACCTCGGCCTTGGCCTCGGTGCTGACGGTGCCGATCATCGTCACGCCGAGCGCGCGCGCCCACTGGCAGGCCACCGAGCCGACGCCGCCGGCGGCGGCGTGGTACAGGATCGTTTCGCCGCCCTGCAGCGGATAGACCTGCCGGAACAGGTACTGCGCGGTCAGCCCCTTCATCATCAGCGTGGCTGCGCTGCGGTCGTCGATCCCGTCGGGCAGCGGGATCAGCACCTCGGCCGGCATCACGCGCACGTCGCTGTAGGCGCCCTGCGGCCCGAGCAGGTAGCCGACGCGGTCGCCGACCCGGATGTCCGTGACGCCGTCGCCGACCGCCTCGACCACGCCGACGGCATCGCTGCCCAGGCCGGCCGGCAGCGGGTGCGGGTAGCGTCCGGTGCGGAAGTAGATGTCGATGAAGTTGACGGCGATGTAGCTGTGCCGCACGCGCGCCTGGCCCGGGCCGGGCGCGCCGACGTCGACGGTCTCGAGCTCGAGCACCTCGGGGCCGCCGGTGCGGTGGAAGCGGATGGCACGGGCCATGGGGTCTTGTCTCCTGTCGGGTGTCGCGGGCCGGTCTTGGCGTGCTTCAATGGGCTGCGGCCGGCACGGCGGCCAGGCGCGAGATGAAGTGGTCGGCCTGCGGCCAGTCACCGTAGCCCGAGGCGGGGTTCAGGTGGCCGACGGCGCCGAGGTCGTGCAGCCTGCTGCCCCAGGCCCGCGCCAGATCGGCCACGCGGCGGAAGCGGCCGAGCGGGTCGTTGCGGCTGGCGGCGACGATGCTGCGGAACGGCAATCGCTCACGCGGCACAGGCAGCCAGCCGCCCGCGCCGAGCGCCTCGATCGACGGGTATCCCTCGGGCATCGGCGAATCGAAGTCGGGCGGCGTCGCCAGCAGCGCACCCCGCACCTTGCGGGCGCTCTGCCGCGCCCAGTGCGCCACCATGATGCAGCCGCCGCTGTGCGCGACGATGACGATCGGACCGTCGATCGAAGCGGCGGCCTCCTCGATCGCCGCCACGCGGCGCGCGCAGTCGAGGTCGTCGCGGCCCATCGGCGGCACGGCGGCCACCGGTCGGCCGTCGGCGCGCAGGCGCGCCTCGAGCAGGGTCTGCCAGTGCTGCGCGACGGCGTCGCGCAGCCCCGGCACGATGAGGATCGTCGGCTCGGCGCTCACGTCGTGCACCGATCAGGCCGCCTTGCGCAGATAGCCCTGCTGCCCGCCCCTGGGATTCGGCGCGAAGCCGTTCGCCGCCAGCGTCTCCTCGACGCTGTCGTAGAAGACGCCGATCTTGCAGATCTCGCGCGCCTCCCTGCCGCTGGCGATCTCGCGGCCGAACTCGCGCGAGATGCGCACCAGCTGCTCGATCTGCCTGACGGTGGACATCTTCTCGGTGCGCGACTGGTTCCAGAGGTTGTCCTCGATGCCGCAGCGCACGTGCAGGCCCATCGCGATGCCCATCATGTTGATCGGCAGCACGTTGCGCATGCTGCTCTCCACCGTCAGCATCGCGCCGTCGGGGATCGCGCGCAGGAAGTTCGCCAGGCTGTAGACCGTCGGCTGGTCCATGCCGCCGCCGATGGCGACCCAGTTGCACACGAGCGGGCCCTTGTAGATGCCGCGGCGCATCAGGCGCTCGACGGTCTCGAAGCTGTTGATGTTGTAGAACTGGAAGGCGCTCTGGATGCCGCGGGCCGACAGGCGCCTGACGTGCTCCTCGAAGAAGCTCGGCGTCGACGGCACGATCATCTCGGAGTAGGCGCGGAAGTTTTCCGGCTCGGCCAGCGAGGTGCCGGCGATGTCGGCCGCGTCCATCTGCTCGACGACATTCATCTGCGAGGTGTTCACCGTCACCGTCACCTGGTCGGGCCTGGGCTCGAGTTCGGCCAGCATGTGGCGCGTGTCGTCGGAGAGCCACTTGGCCGCCGCACCGTCGCTCTCCGGCGCGAACGAGATCGAGCCGCCGACCTGGATGATCATGTCCGGCACGACCTGGCGAACGCCGGCGATCAGCTCGTTGAACTTGCTCAGGCGCTTGCTGCCCTTGCCATCGAGCTCGCGCACGTGCAGGTGCAGCACGGTGGCGCCGGCGTTGTAGCAATCGACCGCCTTCTGCACCTGCTCGGCCATCGTCACCGGGATGTCCTCGGGGAAGTCGGATGGAATCCACTCGGGCCCGTAGGGCGCGGCGGTGATGACGAGCTTGTCCTGGTTCTCCGGGAACAGCGAGCCGTCGAGGAAGTTCATGGTGGATCCTTGAAGGGTTGATGCAAGCTCAGTAGGTGGCGTCGCCGACGATGCCGGCGCGCTCCATCTTTCGGTGGCAGGGCGGGTAGTCCATCACCGCGTAGTGCTGCGTGGCGCGGTTGTCCCACATCGCCACGCTGTTCTTCCTCCAGCGGAAGCGCACCTGGTACTCGGGGATCGCCGCCTGGTTGATCAGGAACTGCAGCAGCTGCGAGGCGCCCTGCGTGAAGTCCTGGCCGACGCGCACGTTGTCCGGCGTGTGGAAGTTCGTGAAGTGGGTCGTGAAGGCGTTGACGAAGAGCACCTTCTCGCCGGTCTCGGGATGGGTGCGCACGACCGGGTGTTCGGCGTCTGGGAACTGGGCGTGCAACGCCAGGCGCTTGTCGGCCGGCATCGCCGCGCCGAAGCTGGCCTCGATGCTGTGGCGCGCGAAGGCCACGTGGTCGGCGCGCGAGATGTCCTGGGCGCGGAAGCACAGATCGGACGCGCGGTCG
>CALJUI010000442.1 GCA_937975735.1 uncultured Rubrivivax sp. | reverse complement strand
CCGTTGCCATCCTCCACCGCTACCGGGCGCTCCGCTCTCCCGTCGCGGCGCTCTAACTCGGCGCCGATGGTCCTATCGTTGCCGATGCGACCCTGCGCCACCGCATCGCGCCGCACCCGTGCCGCCCGGTCGACGCCACCGGCGCTGGCGACACCTTCGGCGGCGCGTTCGTCGCGCGGCTCGTCGCCGGCGACCCGCTGCGCGAGGCCGGGCGCTACGCGGCGGCGGCGGCGGCGCTGTCGACCGAAGGGTTCGGTGCCGTCGAGCCGATACCGCGCGCCGACGCGGTCCGCCGCGCGCTGGCGGGCGCGCCCTGACGTCCACACCCTCACCCCGGAGCCTGGCTTGAACCCGCCCTCCACCCCTTCCACCGCCGCGCAGCGTCGCGTGCTGGTCACGGGAGCCACCAGCGGCATCGGCGCCGGCATCGCCGCGGCCTTCCTCGGCGACGGGGCCGAGGTGGTCGTCACCGGCGCCACCGCGCCCGAGGTCGAGCGCGCCCGGCAGGAACCGGTGCTGGCCGCCGCGCGCGCCGAGGTGCTCGACGTGCGCGATGCCGACGCGGTGGCCGCGTTCGTCGGCGGCCTCGGCGAAATCGACGTCGTGGTCAATTGCGCCGGCGTGATCCGGCGCGGCGCCGAGCACGAGCCCGCCGCTTTCGCCGACACCGTCGACATCAATCTCAACGGCACGATGCGCGTCTGCGCCGCCGCCCGGTCCGGCCTGAAGGCGCGCGGCGGCTGCATCGTCAACACCGCGTCGATGCTGAGCTTCTTCGGCGGCGGCCTGGTGCCGGGCTACAGCGCCAGCAAGGGTGGCGTGGCGCAACTGACCAAGAGCCTGGCGATCGCCTATGCCGCCGACGGCATCCGCGTCAATGCCGTGGCACCGGGCTGGATCGCCACGCCGCTGACGCAGGCGCTGCAGGACGACCCGGCGCGCAGCCAACCGATCCTGAGCCGCACGCCGATGGGCCGCTGGGGCACGCCGGCCGACGTCGCCGGGCCGGTGCTCTTCCTCGCCAGCCCTGCGGCGGCCTTCGTCACCGGCGTCGTGCTGCCGGTGGACGGCGGCTACCTGATCACCTGAGGAGAGAGGCTTCCATGATCGTGCAATTGCCAGGCATCCAGCCGGAGATCGTCGCCCAGGCGATTCCCGACGACGAGCGCATCTGGGTTCCTCAGGCACAGAACGTCTGGTTCCGGCCGCTGATGCTGAACACTGTCACCGGCAGCTGGTGCAACCTGCTGCGCGTGCGCAAGAGCGGCGTGCTTTCGCGCCACATCCACCCGTCGTGGGTCGTCGGCTACGTGATCAAGGGCAGCTGGCGCTATCTGGAGCACGACTGGGTCGCCACCGAGGGCAGCTTCGTCTACGAGCCGCCCGGCGAGATCCACACGCTTACGGTCGACGAGGCGAGCGGCGGCGCGCCGGAGATGATCACCTTCTTCAACATCGCCGGCGCGATGGTCTATGTCGACGAGCAGGGCCAGCAGACCGGATACGAGGACGTGTTCAGCAAGATCGATCTGTGCCGTCGCCACTACGAGGCCGTGGGCCTCGGCGGCGGCTACGTCGACCAGTACGTCCGCTAGCCTGCGCTAGAAGGTGCCCGGGTAGACGCCGCCGTCCATCAGCACGTTCTGGCCGGTCATGTAGCCAGCGTGCGCGCTGCACAGAAAGGCACACATCGCGCCAAACTCGCCGGCATCGCCGAAACGCCGCGTCGGATTGCTCATCCGGCGCTCGTCCCACAGGGCCTCGAAGGGTCGGCCCGCCTTCTTCGCCACGACGGCGGTGTTGGAACGCAGGCGGTCGGTGTCGAACGGCCCGGGCAGCAGGTTGTTGATCGTCACGTTCTTCGACGCGAGCTTCGGCTGACGGGCCAGCCCGGCGACGAAGCCAGTCAGTCCGGTGCGCGCGCCGTTGCTCAGCCCGAGCGCCTCGTACGGCGCCTTCACCGCCGCCGACGTGATGTTGACGATGCGGCCGAAGCCGCGCTCGGCCATCGCGTCGACAGTCGCCTTGATCAATTCGATCGGCGTCAGCATGTTGGCGTCCAGCGCGGCGATCCAGGTCTCGCGCGTCCACTCGCGGAAGTCGCCGGCCGGCGGACCGCCGGCGTTGTTGACCAGGATGTCGACCTGCGGGCAGGCCGCCAGCGCCGCCGCGCGGCCCTCGGCCGTGGTGATGTCGCCGGCCACCGCGCGCACCTCGCCGGCGCCCGGCAGCGCGCGCAACTCGGTCGCGGTCGCCTCCAGCGCCTCGGCCCCGCGCGCGGTGATCACGACGTTGACGCCTTCGCGCGCCAGCGCTTCGGCGCAGCCCTTGCCGAGGCCCTTGCTGGCCGCACAGACCAGCGCCCACTTGCCACCGATGCCCAGATCCATTCGCCCTTCTCCTAGTTGTTGCGGTATCGCGCCAGCAGCCAGACGCCGGCGATCACCAGCACCGTGCCCGCCACGACCCAGGGCGTGAAAGGCTCGTCGAGCACCACCACGCCCATCGCGATGGTCGCCATCGGGCCCAGCATGCCGGTCTGCGCGGTGAGTGTCGCACCGATGCGCTCGATCGCCATCATCACCATCAGCACCGGCACGAAGGTGCAGGCGGTGGCATTCAGCAGCGACAGCCAGATCACCGGCTCGGCGACCACCGCCGCCGACAGCGGACGCAGCAGCAGGAACTGCGCGATGCACAGCACGCAGGCCACCGAGGTCGCCCAGCCGGTCAGCCGCAGCGCACCCAGTCGCTTGACCTCCGAGCCGCTGTAGACGAGGTAGACCGCATAGCTCAGCGCACTGCCGAGCACCAGCGCCGTGCCGAGCACCACGTCCGGGCCCTGCAGGCTGACCTCCTGCCCGAACACGAAGGCCACGCCGACGTAGCTCACGGCCGCGGCCAGCAGCTGCATGCGGCCGATGCGCTGGCCGAACAGCAGCCAGCCCAGCAGCAGCACGATGGTCGGGTTGGTGTAGAGGATCAGCCGCTCGAGACTGGCGCTGATGTAGGCCAGGCCGGCGAAGTCCAGGAAGCTCGCCAGGTAGTAGCCGCTGAACCCGAGCGCGACCACGATGCGCCAGTCGCGGCCGGTCAGCGCCGGCTTGGCCCGCCCGGCCCACCAGGCCAGCAGCAGGAACATCGGCAGCGCGAACAGCATCCGGTACATGATCAGCGTCACCGCGTCGACGCCGTGCCGGTAGGCGAGCTTGACGATGATGGCCTTGGCCGAGAACGCGATCGAACCGGCCGCGGCCAGCGCCAGGCCCGACCCGATCGGCACGGCCGGGCTCTGTGGCTCGCTCATCCGTCGGCCTCGGCGAGCAGCGCGGCGACCCGGTCGCCGATCGCCAGCGAGGAGGTCAGCCCCGGAGCCTCGATGCCGAAGAGATTGACGAGGCCGGCGACGCCATGCACCTCGGGGCCCTGGATCAGGAAGTAGCCGGCCGGCGCGCCCGGGACGCCG
>CALJUI010000441.1 GCA_937975735.1 uncultured Rubrivivax sp. | reverse complement strand
ACGATGCGGTTGCTGTACATGATCATGAACGGCGTGGCCAGCATCGACAGCACCATGCTGGCCAGGATCGGGCTCATCCACTGCGGCGACACCAGGCCGCCGTCGGCGCCCAGCGTCAGCAGCACGAAGCCGAACTCGCCGGCCTGCGCCAGGTACAGGCCGGTGCGCAGCGCGACGCCGGGCGTCGCGCGGAAGGCGCGCGCCAGGCCGGCGATGAGCACGAACTTCGCGGCGACCGGGATCGTCGTCAGCAGCAGCACGAGCAGCCAGTGGTCGAGCACCGGGCGCCAGTCGAGCTTCATGCCGATGGTGATGAAGAACAGGCCCAGCAAGACGTCGTGGAAGGGCCGGATGTCGGTCTCGACCTGGTGCTTGTACTCGGTCTCGGCGATCAGCATGCCGGCGACGAAGGCGCCGAGCGCGAGCGACAGGCCGGCGTGCTCGGTCAGGTAGGACAGCCCGAGCGTGATCAGCAGCAGGTTGAGCATGAACAGCTCGTCGCTCTTGCGCCGCGCGACGAGCGTCAGCCACCAGCGCATGATCTTCTGGCCGCCGACCAGCAGCACGGTCAGCAGCACGGTGGCCTTGAGCACCGCGTAGCCGAGCGACACGGCGAGCTCCCGCCCGCTCTCGTTCAGCGCCGGGATCAGCACCAGCAGCGGCACCACCGCCAGGTCCTGGAACAGCAGGATGCCGAGCACGTTCTGGCCGTGCTCGCTGCCGAGCTCGAGCCGCTCGGCCATCAGCCGCACGACGATCGCGGTCGAGGACATCGCCATCGCCGCGCCGAGCACGATCGCGCCCTGCAGCGACATCTGCCAGGGCTCGCCGGTGAACCACTGCCAGGTCCAGGACAGCATCAGGTGCCCGGCGATCGCGCCGGCCATCGTCAGCAGCACCTGCGACGCGCCGAGGCCGAACACCAGCGTGCGCATGCTGCGCAGCTTGGGCAGGTTGAACTCCAGCCCGATCACGAACATCAGGAACACGACGCCGAACTCGGCGAGGTACTTCACGCTCGCCGTGTCCTGCGCCAGCGCCAGCGCGTTCGGCCCGATCACCACGCCGACCACGAGGTAGCCGAGCATCGGCGGCAGCTTCAGCGTGCGGAAGGCGACGACGCCGGCCACGGCCGCGACCAGGTAGAGCAGGACGAGTTCGAGGGTGCTGGCCATGATTTCCTAGAATGCGCCGATGCTAGCCGACGCCAACCCGTGACCGCGCGACCGTTCGACGCCGAGCGTGCGCTGGCGCTGGCCGCGCAGACGATCGACATCGAGGTCCGCGCCCTGCAGGCGCTGCCGGCGCGCCAGGGCGAGGGCTTCGCCCGCGCGGTCGAGGCGATGCTCGGCTGCCGCGGCCGCGTGATCGTGATGGGCATGGGCAAGAGCGGCCACGTCGGGCGCAAGATCGCCGCGACATTGGCCTCCACCGGCACGCCGGCCTTCTTCGTGCACCCGGCCGAGGCCAGCCACGGCGATCTCGGCATGGTGACCACCGGCGACGTCGTGCTGGCGATCAGCAATTCCGGCGAGAGCGACGAGCTGGCGGCGATCCTGCCGGCGATCCGCCGCATCGGCGTGGTGCTCGTCGCGATGACCGGCAGGCCCGAGTCGACGCTGGCGCGCCACGCCGACCTCGTGCTGTCGAGCGCGGTCGACCAGGAGGCCTGCCCGCTGAACCTGGCGCCGACCGCGAGCACGACGGCGCAGATGGCCCTGGGCGATGCGCTCGCGGTGGCGCTGCTCGACGCGCGCGGCTTCGCGCCGGAGGACTTCGCGCGCTCGCACCCGGGCGGCAGCCTCGGGCGCAAGCTGCTGATGCACGTGCACGACCTGATGCGTAGCGGCGATGCGGTGCCGCGGGTCGGCCCCGAGACCGACTTCACCACGCTGCTGCGCGAGATGACCGGCAAGGGCTTGGGCTTCACCGCGGTGGTCGACGGCGACGGAAGGGCGATCGGCATCTTCACCGACGGCGACCTGCGCCGGCTGATCGAACGCGGCGCCGAATTGCGCAGCCTGCGCGCCCGCGACGTGATGCATCCCGGCCCCCGGCTGGTGTCCGCCGACGCGCTGGCCGTCGACGCGGCGGAGGTGATGGAGAAGCACCGGATCACCAGCGTGCTGGTGGTCGACGGCGACGGCCGGCTGGTCGGTGCGCTCAACACCAACGACCTGCTCAGGGCGAAGGTGATCTGACGATGTCGCCCGCGACGCGCTTTGCGCCCGAACTGCTGCTGCGCGCGCAGGGCGGCGCGCTCGGCCTGAAGGCGGCGATCTTCGACGTCGACGGCGTGCTCACCGACGGGCGGCTGTTCATCGACGACCAGGGCGAGCGCCTGAAGGCCTTCCACGTGCTCGACGGCCATGGCCTGAAGCTGCTCGCGATGGGTGGCATCGCGCCGCTGATCGTCACCGGCCGCGATTCCGCCGCGGTGCGCCGGCGCGTCGCCGATCTCGGCCTGGCGCACGCGGTCTACGGCGCCGCCGACAAGCTGGCGGCGGCGCAGGCCTTGCTCGCATCGCTCGGCCTGGACTGGCCGCAGGTCGCGGCGATCGGTGACGACTGGCCCGACCTGCCATTGCTCGAACGCGCGGCCTTCGCTTGCGCGCCGCCGAACGCGCACGCGGAGGTGCGCGCGATCGCCGACCACGTGACCGAAGCGCCGGGCGGCGGCGGCGCGGCGCGCGAGTTCTGCGACCTGCTGCTGATGGCCAGCGGGCGCTATGCCGCGCTGCTCGAAGCGCAGCGCAAGACGCTGGACGCGCGGTGAGCGCGACGGGGGCCCAGTGAGCGCCGAACTGCACCTGCCCGACCTGCCCGAGGTGCCGATCGGCCGACGCAGTGCCGGGCCGCGACCGCCGCGCCGGCCCTGGCATCAGGTGCTGCGCGAAGGCTTCACGGCCTACCTGCCCCTGTTGCTGATGGCGCTGCTCGCGCTCGGCACCTGGTGGCTGGTCAAGAACACGCCGGGCGCCGTCGCGCCGACCGAGCGCGACCCGCAGCGGCAGGAACCCGACTACACGATGCAGCGCTTCACGATGCAGCGCTTCGCGCCCGACGGCCGCCTGCGCGTGCGGCTCGAGGGCCGCGAGTTGCGCCACTATCCGGCCGACGACCGCATCGAGATCGACAGCGTGCAGGTCCACGCGTACGCGCCGGACGGCCGGGTGACGCTGGCCAGCGCGCGGCGGGCGGTCAGCAACGGACAGGCGAGCGAACTGCAGCTGCAGGGCGGCGCCGAGGTCACCGGCACCGATGCGAATGGCGCGCCGATCGTGATCCGCAGCGAGTTCCTGCAGGCCCTGCTCGACCGGGACGTCGTGCGCACCGACCGGCCGGTGCAGGTGATCCAGGGCCGCAACGTCGTGCGCGCAGCCGGCCTGGTCTACGACCACGAGCGCCGCCTCCTCGAGCTGAGCGGGCCGATGCGCGCCGTGTTGCAGGCGCCTGGGCGATGAGCGCCGCCGGGCCGCTGGTCTTCATCACCGGGGCGTCGAGCGGCATCGGCCAGGCGCTGGCCGCCCGTTACGCGGCGGCGGGCTGGCGCTTGGCATTGGTGGCGCGGCGCACCGATGCGCTCGCCGACTGGGTCTCGGCGCAGGGCCTGGGCGAGGAGCGGGCGGCGGTTTACGGCGCCGACGTCAGCGACATCGACAGCATCGTCGGCGCCGGCCAGGCCTGTCTGGCGCGCCAGGGGCTGCCCGACGTCGTGATCGCCAACGCGGGCATCAGCGTCGGCATGGACAGCGCGCTGCGCGAGGACCTCGACGTGATGCGCGACACGCTGGCGACCAACAACACCGGGCTGGCCGCGACCTTCCAGCCCTTCATCGGGCCGATGCGCGAGCGGCGCGCCGGCACGCTGGTCGGCATCGCCAGCGTCGCCGCGATCCGCGGCCTGCCCGGCCATGGCGCCTACTGCGCGAGCAAGGCGGCGGTGGTCGCCTACTGCGAGAGCCTGCGGGGCGAGTGCCGCGACGCCGGCGTGCAGGTGGTGACGATCCTGCCGGGCTACATCGCCACGCCGCTGACCGCGCGCAACCCCTACCCGATGCCCTTCCTGCTCAGCCCCGAGGACTTCGCCGACCGGGCCTTCCAGGCCATTGCCGCCGGCACGAGCTACCGCGTCATCCCCTGGCAGATGGGAATCGTCGCCAAGCTGCTGCGGCTGCTGCCGAACCCGCTGTTCGACCGGCTGTTCGCCGGCCGCGGCCGCAAGCCGCGGCGCGGCGAGCAGGGCCGGGCGCGATGACGCTCGACGTCGTCGTGCTGTTCTTCGCGCTGGGCGTGTTCGCGCGCCTGGTCAAGAGCGACCTGCGGCTGCCCGATGCGCTCTACGAGACGCTGTCGATCTACCTGCTGCTGGCGATCGGGCTGAAGGGCGGGCTGGAGCTGTCGCGCCAGCCGATCGGCGAACTGGCGCCGCAGGTGCTGGCCTGCATGGCGCTGGGCTTCGCGATCCCCTTCGCGATCTATCCGCTGCTGCGTGCGTTGCGGCTGGAACAGGCCGACGCGGCCGCGCTCGGCGCGCACTACGGCTCGGTCAGCGTCGTGACCTTCGCGGTGGCGACCGCGACGCTGGCGCGCCAGGGCATCGCACACGAGAGCCACGCTGCGCTGTGGGTCGCGGTGATGGAGGCGCCCGGGCTGGTCGCCGGCATCCTGCTCGCCCGCTGGCGCCCGGCGGCGGCCGGGCCCGCGGGCGCGCCGACGCGCTGGGGCGAGCTGGCGCACGACGTGCTGTTCGGCAAGAAGGGGCTGCTGCTGCTGGGCGGCAGCGCGAGCGGCGCGATCGCCGGCGACGCCGGCACCGCAGCGATCAAGGCGGTGTTCGTCGACCCGTTCAAGGGCGTGCTGGCGTTGTTCCTGCTCGAGCTCGGCCTGGTCGCCGGCGGCCGGCTCGCCGAGGTGCGCCGCTTCGGACCGGCGGTGCTGGTGGTCGGCCTCGCGCTGCCGCCGGTGCTGGCGCTGGCCGGCGCACTGGTTGGGCTGGCCTTGGGGCTGTCGACCGGCGGCGTGGCGCTGCTCGCGACGCTGGCGGCGAGCGCCAGCTACATCGCCGCGCCGACCGCGATGCGCATCGCGGTGCCGGAGGCCAATGCGGCGCTGTCGATCACCGCGGCGCTGGGCATCACCTTCCCGTTCAACATCTTCGTCGGCATCCCGCTGTACATCGAGCTCGCCCGGAGGTTGTCCGCATGATCGACAAGCACAGCAAGACCCTGCTCGTCATCGTCGCCGAGGCGACGCTGGAGGCCCGCCTGGTGCGCGACGCGCGTCAGCTCGGCGCCCATGTCTGGACCGTCGTCGAGGTGCGCGGCGGCGCGGTGGAGGGCGAGCGCGAGGGGCGCTGGGAGGCCGACCGGACGATCGAGCTGAAGGTGGTCTGCGACGCGCCGTCGGCCGAGGCGATCGCGCGCCACGTGCTCGATCGCTACGCGGCAAACTACAGCGTCGCGCTGTATTTCGCCGAGGTCGGCGTGGTTCGCGCCGACCATTTCTGACCCGCTCCCGGGCGGCGCCATGAAAAAGGGCCCGGCGCTTTCGCGCCGGACCCTTCAGATACTCGCCGTGCCTGGGGGATCAGTAGCCGCCGCGGCCACCGCCGCCACCACCGCCGCCGCCACCGCCGCCGCTGCGGCCACCGCCGCCGCCACCGTAGCCGCCGCCACCACCACCGCCGCTGCGACCGCCGCCGCCGTAGGGGCTGCGGCCACCGCCGCCACCGCCGCCGTAGCCACCGCCACCGCCGTAGCCGCCGCGGCCACCGCCGCCGAAGCCGCCCGGACGCTCCTCGCGCGGACGCGCCTCGTTGACGACGACGGCACGGCCCTCGAGGGGCTGGCCGTTCATGCCGTTGATCGCGGCCTGCGCCTCGGCGTCAGAGCCCATCTCGACGAAGCCGAAGCCCTTGGATCGGCCGGTGTCGCGGTCCATCATGACCTTGGCGGACGTGACGGTGCCGAACTGCGAAAAGGCCTGCTCGAGGCCATCGTCGCGCACGGAGTAGGCAAGGTTGCCCACGTAGAGTTTGTTTCCCACAGGAAAGCCCTTTTCAATGAAACCCGAAAACCATGTGGAGCTTGAACCCTGCGAGACCTATTCAGGCAGAAACACGCGAAAGGCGCGGCATCCAGACACAGACTCCCCATTATGGGTCCGCTTACGCACATGCCGCAAAGGTGTCAAGAAGGAATTGTTGTTTTGTCGCCCAGGGGTAAACCCGATCGGAGGGCGGTGACGACGTCGCCACCGCGCATCGCCAGCCTCGTGCCGAGCGTCACCGAGCTGCTGGTGGCGCTCGGGCTCGGGCCCTGCCTGGTCGCGCGAACCGGTTTCTGCGTGCACCCGGCGGAGGCGCTGCGCGGCGTGCCCAAGGTCGGCGGCACGAAGGACGTGAACCTGCCCAAGCTGCTGCGGCTGGCGCCGACGCACGTGGTCGTCAACGTCGACGAGAACCGGCGCGAGACCGCCGACGCGTTGGCTGCCGCCGGCATCGAGCTGGTGATCACCCACCCCTGCGCGCCGCAGGACAACCTGGCGCTGTTCGGGCAGCTCGCCGACCGCTTCGGCGACCAGCCCGGCGTGCGCGCCGCCGCGGCGGCGCTGGCGGCCGAGCTGCGCGCCGAGCTCGAGGCGACCCGCGCCGGGCCGCCGGTGCCGGTGCTCTACCTGATCTGGAAGGATCCATGGATGACGGTGGCGCGCGACACATACATCTCGCGCCTGCTGGCGACCGTCGGCTGGATGAGCTGGCCGCCCGTCGAAGGCGGCGCCGCCGGCGCCGCGCGCTATCCGTCGCTGGCCGGCGACGAAGGCTGGCTGCCCGACATCCGCGAGGTGCTGCTGTCGAGCGAGCCCTACCGTTTCCGCGCTCGCCACCGGGCGGCGGCGCAGGCGTGCTGCCCGCAGGCGCGGGTGCGACTGGTCGACGGCGAGCTGCTGAGCTGGTACGGCCCGCGCGCCGCCGCCGGCCTGCGCTACCTGCGTCGGCTCGTCGCCGACGTAGGATGACGCCATGGACCTGCTCAAGCCGCTGATCGCGCTGCTGGCGATCGTCAACCCGATCGGCGTGGTGCCCTTCTTCATCCACTTCACGCAGAACTTCAACCGCCTGCAGCGGCGGCGCACGGTCCGCATCGCCGCGTTCTCGGCCTTCCTGGTGGTGTCGGTCAGCGCGCTGGCGGGGCTGAAGATCATCGAGTTCTTCGGCATCTCGATCGCCTCGTTCCAGGTCGGCGGCGGCACGCTGCTGTTGATCAGTGCGCTGCAGATGCTGTCGGCGCAGCAGGCCGAGTCGACGCCGACCGACGTCCGCGAGGGCGAGGAGAAGGTCGACGCCGGCGCCAGCATCGCCGTCGTGCCGCTGACCATCCCGCTGCTGACCGGCCCGGCGACGATCTCGACGATGGTCATCTACTCGCAGCGCAGCCAGCACTGGTGGGAGCAGGGGGTGCTGGTCGGCTACGGCGTCGTCGTCGGCGCCGTCACCTTCGCCGCCTTCACCGCCAGCGGCCGCATCGCCAAGCTGCTCGGGCGCACCGGCATCAACGTGATGACGCGGCTGATGGGGCTGATCCTCGCCGCGCTGGCGGTCGAGATCATGGCCGACGGCCTGACCCAGCTGTTCCCGGTGCTCGGCTCGAGGATCCGGCCATGAGGCCCTGGTCGACGCCGATCTGGCTCGCGCCGATGGGCGGCGAGGCGGCCTGCGCGCCGCTGGTCGCGGCGGTCGCCGAAGCGGGCGGATTCGGCTGGCTCGGCGGCGCCTACCTGGCGCCGGCGCGGCTGGCCGAGGTCATCGACCAGATCCGCGCGCGCACCGGGCGCCCGTTCGGCGTCAACCTGTTCTGCCCGCAGGACTGGCAGCGCGACGACGCGCGCGAAGCCGCCTTCCTGGCCGCGCTCGCGCCGTTCCACACCGAGCTCGGGCAGCCGCCGCCGGCACTGCCCGAGCGCTTCGAGGAGGACTTCGAGGCGCAGCTGGCGGTGCTGATCGACCGGTCGGTGCCGGTGATCGGCTTCACGTTCGGCGACCCGGGGGCGGGCCGGGTCGCCGCGCTGCACGCGCGCGGCGCGGTCGTGGTCGGCACCGCGACCCAGGTGCGCGAGGCCAGGCAGCTGGCGGCCAGCGGCGTCGATGCGGTGATCGCTCAGGGCGCGGAAGCCGGCGCGCACCGTGGCAGCTTCCTCGGCGCGCGCGACGAAGGCCTGGTCGGCACGATGGCACTGGTGCCGCAGGTCGTCGACGCGATCGGGCTGCCGGTGATCGCCGCCGGCGGCATCGCCGATGCGCGCGGGGTGGCCGCGTCGCAGGCGCTCGGCGCGTCGGCGGTGGCGATCGGCAGCGCCTTCCTGCTCGCCGACGAATGCCCGCTGTCCAGCGCCTACCGCAGCGCGCTGATGCGGGCGCAGGACCACCAGACGGTGCTGACCAAGGCCTTCTCCGGCCGCTGGGCGCGCGGCCTGGCCAACCGCTACACGCAGGCGCTGGCGCCGTTGGTCGAGCGCGGCGAGCTGCCCGACTTCCCGATCCCGAACGCGCTGACGCGACCGCTGCGCCAGGCCTCGGCCAAGGCCGGCCGTGCCGATGCGCTGTCGCTGTGGGCCGGCCAGGCGACGCCGCTGGCCCGGCCCGGCAGCGCCGCGGCGATCGTGCAACGGCTGGCCATGGGGTGGCACGAATGAGCTCCTTCGACTACGTCATCGTCGGCGCCGGCACCGCCGGCTGCCTGCTCGCGAACCGGCTCAGCGCTGACCCGGCCGTGCGGGTGCTGCTGCTCGAGGCCGGCGGCAACGACAACTACCACTGGATCCACATCCCGGTCGGCTACCTGTACTGCATCGGCAACCCGCGCACCGACTGGCTGTACGCGACCGACCCCGACCCCGGCCTGAACGGCCGCTCGCTGCGCTACCCCCGCGGCAAGGTGCTGGGCGGCAGCTCCAGCATCAACGGCATGATCTACATGCGCGGCCAGGCGCGCGACTACGACGGCTGGGCCGAGGTCACGGGCGAGCCGGGCTGGCGCTGGGACGCCTGCCTGCCCTACTTCACGCGCCACGAGGACCACTGGCGCGGCGCCGACCCGGTGCACGGCGCCGGCGCGGAGTGGCGCGTCGAGCGCCAGCGTCTGTCCTGGGAGATCCTCGACGCGTTCGCGCGGGCCGCGGTCGAAGCCGGCATCCCGGCCACCGAGGACTTCAACCGCGGCGACAACGAAGGCGTCGGCTACTTCGAGGTCAACCAGAAACGCGGCATCCGCTGGAACGCCACGAAGGCCTTCCTGCGGCCGGTCCTGCGCCGGCCGAACCTGACCGTGCTGCCCGACGTGCGCGTGAACCGGCTGATCCTGGACGGGTCGCCACTGCGCGCGACCGGCGTCGAGGGGGTCGACCGCGGCCAGCCCCGGCGTTTCCTGGCCACGCGCGAAGTCGTGCTGTGCGCCGGGGCGATCGGCACGCCGCAGATCCTGCAGCTCTCGGGCATCGGCCCGGGCGGGTGGCTGCAGTTGCTCGGCGTGCCGGTGCGGCACGACCTGCCCGGCGTCGGCGCCAACCTGCAGGACCATCTGCAGATCCGCGCGGTGTTCGGCGTCGAGGGCGTGCCGACACTGAACACGATGGCCAACTCCTGGCTCGGCAAGGCGCGCATCGGCTGGCAGTACCTGACGTCGCGCAGCGGGCCGATGAGCATGGCGCCGTCGCAGCTCGGCTGCTTCACGCGCTCGTCGCCGGACCGGCGCTGGCCGAACGTCGAGTACCACGTTCAGCCGTTGTCGCTGGACGCGTTCGGCGATCCGCTGCACGCGTTCAACGCGTTCACCGCCAGCGTCTGCAACCTGAACCCGACTTCGCGCGGGCACGTCCGCATCCGCACGCCGCGGCCCGAGGACGCACCGAGCATCCTCGCCAACTACCTGTCGACGCCGGAAGACCGGCTGGTGGCCGCCGAGTCGCTGCGCCTGACGCGGCATATCGCGTCGATGCCGGCCCTGGCCCGCTACCGGCCCATGGAGATCAAGCCCGGCGTGCAGTTCGAGAGCGACGAGGACCTTGCCAAGCTCGCCGGCGACATCGGCACCACGATCTTCCACCCGGTGGGCACCTGCCGGATGGGCCGCGCCGACGATGGCGATGCGGTCGTCGACCCGCAGCTTCGCGTGCGCGGCGTGGCCGGGCTGCGCGTCGTCGATGCCAGCGTGATGCCGTCGATCACCAGCGGCAACACGAACGCGCCGACGTTAATGATCGCCGAGCGCGCCGCCGAGTGGATGCGCGGGCCGGTGGCCGGCGCCGACCGGGGAAATCCCGGGTGACAAGGCCCTGGGCCCTCCCTACATTCGCGTCACGCTCGGTCGCATCGCCACGGTGCGGGCCGAATGGGAGCCAGAGGAGACATCTGAGCTGAGGCGAAAAGCAGCAAATGCGTGAGAAGCGCACCGACCCGGTGCGCAGACCCACCACAAGGCGCGTCGGATCCGAGGCGCCTTTTCTTTTTGCCCGGCTTTGACGGCGCTTCTGCGGCGATCGCGCCATCGCCGCCTGTCTACGATCGTCGGACCTGAACCGCCGCCCCGCGCCCCTCGCCATGCCCGTCGACGCCGAACTGCGCACCCTCGAGATCGACATCCCGTCGCAGCCGGAGGCGCTGGTCAAGCTGTCCCTGCTGCTGGCCGAGAACGACATCGACCTGCCCGCGATCGCCCGGTTGATCGAGACCGACATGGCGCTCGCCGCCGCGGTGATGAAGGCGGTGAACTCCTCGCTCTACGGCCTGAAGGGCCGCGTGCAGAGCGTGCAGCAGGCGATCACCTACCTGGGCATGCGCGAGGTCGCGGCCATCACTTTCGAGATGGGCCTGCGCGCGGCGTTCCCGCCGGCGGCCGAGCTCGAGCCGGTCTGGCAGCGGGCCGCCGAGCGCGGCATGCTGATGGGCCGGCTGGCGCAGCGGCTGGGCGTCGACGCCTGGGCGGCGCATTCCGCCGGCATCTTCGAGGAATGTGGCAAGGCGGTGCTGTTCCGCCACGCCCCGGACCACTACCGGTCGATGCTGCGGGCTGCCGAGGATGACGTCGCGCTGTGCTCGCTCGAGCACGCCGGCTTCGGCGTCAGCCACGATGCGCTGGGCGCGGCGCTGTGCGAGAGCTGGGGCCTGGGGCCGGCAGCGGTCGCCAGCGTGCGCCACCATGTCAACGTGCAGGCCACGCTCGAGTTCCCGCCCGGCCTGGGCCGGCCCAGCGTGGCCGCGCTGTCGGCACTGGCGCAGGTGCTGATGAACGATCCCGACCGGCTCGAGCCGGTCGTGCTGCAGATCGCCCCGGCGGCCGAACTCGAGCCGACGCTGGTGCTGCGCGAGTGCCGCCGCATCCAGGAAGAGCGCGCGCAGGCCGCGGCCCACGGGCGCTGAGCCCGGTCGCGCCTCCCCCGAAAGGGGGTGACGGCTCTGCTGGTTGACCCGGTTTCGGATCGGCCCGCGCTTCGCTACGCTGCCCCTCTTTCAACGATCGCCCGGCGCCGCCCGGGCTTGCCGCCATGGCCACCAAGGTTTCGAACGACGCGCTCGCGCTGCAACGCCTGTACCACTGGGAGCGGACGGCGCCGGATCGGGTCGCCTTCACGCAGCCGATCGGCGGTGGCCAGGTGGTCGACATCACCTGGCGCCAGGTGATGGACCAGACGCGGCGGATCGCGGCCTACCTGCAGGCCCAGGGCTTCGAGCCGGGCGACCGCGTCGCGCTGATCTCGAAGAACACCGCGCACTGGATGATGACGGACTTCGCGATCTGGATGGCCGGCTTCGTCTCGGTGCCGCTGTACCCGACGCTGGCGCCGAACACGATCCGCCAGATCCTCGAGCACAGCGGCGCCAAGCTGCTGTTCGTCGGCAAGCTCGACGGCTGGGACCACATGAAGCCCGGCATCCCGGCCGGCCTGCCTTGCGTCTCGCATCCGCTGTCGCCCGACGACGCCAAGCGCAGCGACACCGCCTGGGACGACATCGTCGCCAAGACGCAGCCGCTGGCCGGCGAGCCCGTGCGGCCGGCCGACGACCTGTCGACCATCATGTACACCTCGGGCACGACCGGCGCGCCGAAGGGCGTGATGCACACCTTCGGCAACTTTGCCGGCGCCGTGACGGCGGGCCTGAGGCGCATCCCGATGACGGCCGAGTCGCGCATGCTGTCGTACCTGCCGCTGTCGCACGTGGTCGAGCGCGCGCTGGTCGAGCACGGGCAGCTCGCCACCGGCATGCGCGTGTACTTCGCCGAGAGCCTGGACACCTTCACCGCCGACC
>CALJUI010000440.1 GCA_937975735.1 uncultured Rubrivivax sp. | reverse complement strand
GTCGGGTTGATCGGACTCTAGACCTAGCTGCTACGAATCTCCGGGGGCAGCGCAAACGCGGAGAAGGCAGAGTCGTTCTACACATCGGGCGGCGTCAACGACTTCGATGGCAGCTTCCCACCGGACGAACGAATACCGCGCCGATTCGTCGTGAACTTCTACGAAAAGCCCCTGGAGCGCAGTCTCTACGTCAAGGTGTCAGTGAACGATGTCGTCATTGGCGACGCCCTGACTGACAACTCGCATGAGGATGATGGCTACCGTTACCACGATGTATTTCATCTCGCCTATGCGGCAGTGCTGGGCTGGTCGCCAGTATGCCGTGCTCTGCTGAAATGCAAGCGCAAGTCGAACGTCAAGATCGATGAGGTTGAGGATGGAGCGCGCGCCGCAATCATCGAGGAGGCCATCTCCATTCTGATCTTTAATCAGGCAGAAGTACGTGGGTGGTACGCTGATCCAAGCTCGATAGACATCGGACTGTTGAAGACAATTCGTCGTATGGGAGTGGGCCTGGAAGTGGGGGCTTGCACGGCGAAGCAGTGGCAAGAAGCCATCTCTCAGGGGTACGCCGCCTTTCTGGAACTCAAGAAGAGCGGTGGAGGAGATGTCGTCGTCGACCTCGACAAACAGCGAATCACGTATCGAGCGCCCAGCGCTAGCAAGGGACGCCGACCATGAGTATTCAAGGTGTGGAGGGGGCTACTTCACTTGAAGCGTGGCGAGCCGGGTGTGGACTGCTGCTCGCCTCAGGCGGTGAGGTCAGCAACTTGATGACCACGATCGTCCAACCCTGCGCCGCCGATGAGCAGTGGCTTGCGCGGTACTCGCCGCATAGATTTAAGGCGGGGGCTGACGACGCACGAGATGTCGCGAACACATTGTTTCCCCAAAGGACTCTTGAGCGCGCGGCCAACCGACAAGATTTGTACACCCGGTACCTGAAGGCACATGACCGTACGCGCAAGTTCCTGAGGGGGCGTCACGCATGGGGCACCTACTTCGAGCGTCTCGTGCGCTTCCCTCCGGTAGGCGTGAACCAGCTTGAGCGAGCGATCGAAAAGCTGAATACATGGCCCCAACGAAACACGACCGGCTTGG
This sequence comes from uncultured Rubrivivax sp., assembly GCA_937975735.1. Lineage (GTDB taxonomy): Bacteria > Pseudomonadota > Gammaproteobacteria > Burkholderiales > Burkholderiaceae_C > Rubrivivax. The sequence continues at coordinate 8,371 of CALJUI010000440.1, read as the reverse complement.
TGTTCCATTTGTCGTCACCAGCTATCGACTCCCCCCGAACTCGCGGAGGGCCGTGCTGGCAGTTCGCCGAGATCCTCTGGAACGCCGACGAATCGCTGGACCTGGTCGTCGTCTACCGAAATCACGACTTCTTCAACAAGGTCCTTGGCAATTTCGTCGGCCTCGGGCGTCTCTTGCACTTCATCTGCAACTCGACAGGGAAGCAGCCAGGAAAGCTGGTCTGCCACTCCGTACACGCGTACTCCGACGGTTCGCAGCGCCAACTCCGATCCCTGATTCAATGAAGCCCGAAGGTAACAAGGAAGCCAAGTTCCTCGACTTGGTCGATCGAGTGCGTGCATGTCAGAAGTGCCCGAGAATGAACGGTAGCGCTCGCGTACTCGGGCCCGGTTGCGGTCCGTTGGATGCGCCGCTCATGTTTGTTGGCGAGGCGCCGGGCCGGCTTGGTGCGGACGGATCGCACTTGCCTTTCCACGGCGACAAGTCTGGCCACAACTTTGAAAAGCTAATCGAGCAGGTCGGTATCAGCAGGTACGAGGTGTTTGTCACCAACGCCGTGCTATGCAACCCTAAGGATACGAACGGAAACAACGCAACACCCACCCCTATGGAGATCTCAAACTGCGCACCGTTCCTGCGAGAGACCATGGACATACTTGATCCACCAATCGTGGTCACGCTAGGTGCTGTCGCACTGAAGGCGTGCAGTGCCATTGACGCACATGCCGTTTCGCTCCGAGAGCATGTACGGACGAGTCACACCTGGATGCGGCGGACGCTGATTCCGGTGTATCACCCTGGCCAGCGAGCTATGGTCCACCGCAGCTTCGCCAACCAGTTGAGCGACTATCAGTTCGTTGCTGAGTCCTTGCGGCGTTTGAAGAAGCCGCGAAGGAAGCACGCTGTAACCAAGCCGAGATCTGATTCCGCCAAGCTCGGTCTCGTCGCTGAACGCGCGCTGCGGGGCAGTCCAAACGGGCTGAGCTACTTCGCGCTGCACAAGCTGTGCTTCTTGGCTGAGGTCGCCTCTCTGGAAGCGACGGGCGACCGAATCACCAATGCTTACGTCGTTCGGCAGAAGGACGGCCCGTATTTCGTCGACCTACACTTGGCGAAGCTTCCTCACTTGGTGCCGGGCCTTCAGACATGGTCGGAGCGCGGTAAGGTCTTCCTGCGGCTACAACCGCAAGTGGACCTTCTGGAATGCGAAGAATCGCGGAAACTGGCAGAGCACCATGAAGTGGTCATACAGAGGGTGCTCGCGAAGTACGGCCATCTCCCGGACGTCGAACTGAAGCGCGTCGTCTACCTGAGCAAGTACATGCGTGCGTTGCTGAGGAAGGAACGGTCTTCCGGGGCCAACCTGTACAACGCGGCGGTCTTGCCATTCGTTTCTCAAGGCTAGTCGAACGACCGACCGCTGTTCCTGCTGTCGTTGGGTGACCGCATCTCGATCGGCAGCAACCAGTCTCAAGCAGTCTCCACGTCGAGGGCCGGTTCCCCCAGATCAGCCTTCGGAGGCGCGCTAGCAGTCCTGACGGTCGCGAGAGTTCCATTGACAGCTTTCCTAAGCTGCCGCCCGAAATCGCTCGAATCGCAACTCCAGTCGCTCGCGGTCGGGCCGGTCCTGGAGGCGGGCAGGCAAGTGAATGGTCGAACCGTTCAGCTGCTTCAGGGCTTCAAGTATTGGACCGTCGCGCTGCACCAGCAGCCGCTTTGAGACGTGCAGCCGGTAGTCGGGGTCGATGCCGATCAGGTGTGCATCGAAGGCCGCATGATGGATCTTTGACAGCGGGATGCCATTGGTCACCACCGGCTGACCGAAGCGTTCATCCTTGTCCGCCACGATGTGGGCTGCATCGAGCAGCAGCGGCTCGGGCATGCCGGAGAGCGCGCAGCGGCCGTTGTAGGCCGTTATGACGGCTTCGCGGAACGTGGCCTGGTGCAGACGTTGCCGCACCTCACGCAACGCATAGCGCCGCTCGGCGGCAGCTTCTGGCAGGCCCGCACTGGCTTGCCCCGGGGCGCCGAACGCGACGCTCGCCTTCAGCTCAGTCCTGGACCAACCTTCAATGAAGGCAGGGAACATGGCGAGGTAACGCCCGGGCGCGACGCCCAGAAAGTAGATGATGGGTATGCGATGGGCATGCGCATCGCGCAGCCATTGGTTGTCGGCGGCGTCGGGGTTGCTGCCTTGGAAGGCATAAGCGATGGCGTCGTCACCATCGAAGATCTGGCGGTGCACGTCACGTTGGTCGTCGTACCAGGCCCTGCGGCCGGGGCGGGGGTAGACGGTCTTGATGGACAGCAGGTGTCGCATCTCCCGTGGCTTGAAGATGCCGCGCTGCGGGTTGACGAGCGGGTAGCGCTGGCCCCGAAAGTGGAACCCTGGCGCCACGTCGGCTGCCGTCAGATGGTCGTGCGTCTCACTCAGTCTGCGTACTTGCTCAAAGGCAGCCATGCGCATCAGCGAGTCGAGTTCGTCGGCGTCCTCGTCTGAATGTCTAGGCACGGAAGCGCTCCTCGTTGTGCCAACTCAGTGCCTTGGGGTCGGGGTGTTGCAGCGGGTCCGCAGGCGACTCGACGGTGCGACCGTGCAGCTCGTAGTAGTGCTTGCCGTTGTCGAATTCCTCTCGAATTCGGCGGCTGACCTCGAAGCGCATATCGGGCGTGACGGTGACATAACCCGCGTCGAAGAGGCTATGGATGTCGCGTCGCAGAAGCAAACCGTTCTTGGCCTCATGCAATCCGCCTTCGGCATAGGGGCGAATGTGCGCTGCTTCCAGCGCAGGCAGGGTTCGCTCGCGGGACACCGCGCAACGCCGTTGATAGATGTCCGTGACCAGGATCCGAAACGCGCCTTGCCCGAGGCGTGGATTCACGAGTTGAGGAGCGCCAAACCGCGCGCCCGGCTCCGCGACCATGGGCGCTTGCGTCCGGCTCAGACGGTCATTGACCGCTTCCCAAAGTGCCAGTCCTTCCGCGTTGCCCGTGCTGTAGGTCTTGAACGAAACGATGTTGGGAGACCAGCTCGGCGGCACCGGGATCCAGTCGCGCTCGTCAAAGAAGAAGGGCTGCGTCAGGATCCGGCAACCGATTGCAAAGTCGCTGCGATCCTCAGGCCCGACCTTGCGATAGTGGGCAATTCGGGCGCGCATCTGATGGGCGGAGCTGGCGCCGTTCGCCCGGCCGAACGCTTCCCAAGCCAAGGAACATGGCAGGGCGTTCGCGTACGCAAAGATGCCGCCACCGACGATGACGTTGCGAGGGGCGTGCAGCTTGAACAGAAACAGCTCGCCTGGCTGCAGCGCGCGGAAGCTCGCCGCCGACGGCGCCCAGAAGTTGACCTCGCCCAGCTTCGGCTCTTTGCGAAGCAGTTCAAACCAATCGCTATCCGTAACGGCAACGACAAGATTGATGGACATGGATATCCAGCGCCAAGGGAGTCCCGTGGGGAAAACGCCGCGCCGACCTTATCCGATTGCCCGCGTGCCACGGCATGCTGGGTACCCCGTGCAGCCCCAGAACTCCGCGCCAGCGTTCATTCCGCGCTTTGCCGTTCGTCGCGCCATCGGCTTGGCGCACGTGGGGCAGGTGGGCGCTTCAGTGGATGTGGGCGCCGGCGCGGGCGCAGCCACCGGCGCGTTGGCGCGCGTGTTCGACGATGGCGTGGCGCTCGCCTGCGCCTGCCGTATCAACCCATGCAACTTCGGCCCGTCGACCAGGGTCACGTTCCGCCCGCTGGCGAACTGGATGGCCTCGTCCGTGAAGCGCCCCGACGTGACGACAAATCCGCCGGTTGCGCCCTTCGCCGCCATCACACCGTACAGCTCGCGCACGACGTCCACGCCCACCTTGTAGGCGCGCCACTGCTTGCACTGCACCAAAGACTTCTCGCTGCCGTTCTTGCCGGGGCGGGACAGGACGAGGTCCACGCCCCCGTCGGGTCCGCCGCCGCCAGTCTCCAGCACTTGGTAGCCCTGCAGCCGGAAGCCTTCGCTGACGAGCACTTCGAACTCGCGCCAGCTCATGCCGTCGAGGGCGTCGCTGGTACGGCTCTGGGCGACGTCGGTGACGAGGGCCTTTCGTTCCCGGCGGCGCCAGGCCGAGATCGCCGCGCCAACCAGGCAGATCAGCGGCAGCAGGTACTGCCCGCCTGTGGCAAGTCCCTGCCACATGACTTGAATCATCAGGTCGGCTGGGCGGCCGGTGGCCGCAGCCATGGGTTGCGATGCAATCCGGCTCAGCACCGCGTAGCTCACCAGCGCCAGCATCACGCCGGCCCACCACGGCAACATCGCGACGAGGTCCATGAGGTCCTCGGCGACGCTCGTCTTCTTGCGTCGAGCCATCGGGCTCCCTCCCTTCTTCTTGTTGGGCGGGAGTTTGCCCGATGGCCGCGTGCGTGCCACCGAAAGGTCTGACAGGTCGCGCCGGTGTCCTGTTCGCGACCGCAATACGCCTACACCCCAGTGCGACATCCCGCGGCTGATTGGCCCGAACGGGGCCGCGGCCATAGACTTTGGCCATGTCTTCCCTCGTCCCCCAAGCCGCGTTCCGCGGCGCCCTCTGCGAAGTGGCCTTCCGTGCCGCGGGGTCGCTGTGCATGCCGCATTGGCGTGCAGGGTCGGGGACACGCACCTGTCTGCCGGCCGCACATCCCTGAGCCCGGCGATCGCTTCCACCCTCTTGCGCAAACTCCAGATCGCCGGGCCTGAATCAGGCCTCTAGGCCGCGCCCTTGACCGGATCTGCACCGCTGGCAGATCCGGCTCGACCTCTGAAGGTGTGCCCCATGGAAGTTCTTTCGCTCGAGCGTACGCTCACCGAGTTGGACCACGTCCGGCTCAGCAAGCTGGTCCAACGTCACAAGTCCGCCATCGGCGCGCAATCGCCGCCGCTGCCGATCGAGCTCGTGCTCGACGAGGCCGACGTCGTGCACTGGCGTCAGGTGCCGCCCGGCGTGATCACGATGCATTCGCGCGTGCTGGTCAAGGACCCGCAGACCGGTGCTCAGCGCCAGCTCACGCTGTGCTATCCAGACGATGCCGCCCCCGCGGACGGCTTCGTGTCGGTGCTGTCGCCGGTGGGCTGGAGCCTGCTCGGCCGCGAGGTCGGCGCCACGGTGCGCTGGCACACGCCGGCGGGCGACGAGCGGGCGGCCCAGATCCTCGGCATCCTGTTCCAGCCCGAGTCGAGCGGCCAGCCCACGGTGTAGCCGCGGCCCGCAGCGCCACGGCGCTGCGCCTTGCCTTTCGATCCCGCCGGCGCTGCCGCGCCCGGGCCTATACCCGGACGGCTTCGTTGCGCCGGCGGCGTGCCTTCGCCAGGTGAACAGACCTGGCGCATCGGTTCATGAGGAGCCCGTCGAATGATCCCGTTCAAGACCATCCTGGTGGCCACCGACTTCTCGGCGCCGGCCCATCACGCCATGCACCGCGCCGCGCTGCTGGCCAGTCAACATGGCGCGGGCCTGAGCCTGCTGCATGTGGTCGACCCGGCCCGCGCCGCCTTCGCCGCCCGCCCGCGCGACACGCTGCAGCGCATGGCGGATGCGTTGAAGGCGCGGCACGGCGTGACGGCCGCGACGCAGTGCCGCCCCGGTGACCTGTTCGAAGAACTGCTGCGCGCGTCGGCCCAGGCCGACCTGCTGGTGCTGGGGCAGCGCCCCCGCAGCCCGCTGGCCGACCTGTTCTTCGGCCGGGTAATGCGGCGCCTCGTGCAGGCCATGCGTCGGCCGCTGCTGGTGGTTCGGCAGCCGGCCGAGGGCGCCTACCGGCGCGCGCTGGTGCCGGTGGATTTCACGCCGGCCTCGGACGCGGCCACGCTGGTCGCCGTATCGCTGGCGCCGATGCCCGAGCTGCATCTCTTGCACGCCATGCGCTCGCAGCGCGAAGCGGTCATGCGCGACGCCGACGTGCCGGAGCACGTCATCCGGGAAAGCCGGTTGATGGAAGAGGCGGGGGCCACCGCACGCATGCGTCGCCAGGCCGCCCGGCTCGGCCTGGGCGGCTTGCCGATGACCTTCGCGCTGGCGCACGGGCCCGCGCTGCGCTCGACCCTGCGCCACGCTCGGGCGGTCCAGGCGGACCTCATCGTCGCCGGGCGCCAGGCTCGCTCGACGCTGGCCGAGCTTCTGCTCGGCAGCTTCGGCAGCCGCCTTCTGTCGGGGTCGGGCTGCGACCTGTTGCTGGTGCCGAGCCTGCGACGAGAGGCGCCGCCCATAGCGGCGTCGGCGCCGGCGAACTGGCTACACGCCACGGCGCGCTTCATGTCGCGGCGGACCTCCTGAGCGGGCTCGGCCACCGCCGGGTGGCGCGCCTCAGCCCGTTTCGCCGAAGCGCTCGCCCCAGGCCGTGTCCACCCACGCCAGCAGGTCTTCGCGCGCAAGCTGCTGCCCCGGGCTCACCGCCGCGTCGATCAACCGCTCCGTCAGCGCCCGCAGCACCCGCTCGCCCTCCCAGCGCGTGCCCACCAGGTAGCGCGCCAGCGGCGCCGGCGCGGTCAGCGCCTGCAGCACCACCTCGGCCACGTGCTCGGGCGGCGCCGGCCGGCGGTGGGTGGCGGACTCGGGTTCGCCGTCGTCCGCGCGTGGCGACGGCGGCGCCGCCATCGCCTGCAGCGCCGCGCGCGCCGCCTCGTCGAAGGGCGGAGGCGTGGCGCGCAGGCGCTCGGCGTTGGCAGCGTTGGCGCTGGCGCCGATGCGCGTGGCCACCGCGCCGGGCTGCACGATGCTGACCTTCAGCCCGTGCGGCGCGCCTTCCTGCCGCAGGCATTCGCTGTAGGCCTCCAGCGCGTGTTTGCTCATCGTGTACGGGCCGTACATCGGGTGCGTGATCTGCCCGCCCATCGACCCGATGTTCACCACGCGCCCCTTCGCCGCCAGCAGCCGCGGCAGCAGCTCGCGCGTGATGCGCATCAGCCCGAAGACGTTGGCCTCGAAGGTGCGGCGCACGTCGGCGTCGGTCCACGCCGCCAGGTGGCCGATCTCGCCGATGCCGGCGCTGTTGACCAGCCCGTCCAGCCGTTCGATGCCGGCCGCGGCCAGCGCGTCGCGCGCGGCGATGCCGCCCTCGGGGTCCAGCAGGTCCAGGCGCACGGCCGTCACGCCGGGCAGTTCGGCCAGCATCGCCAGGTCGCCGTCGCGGCGGGCGGCGGCGAACACGCGCTGGCCCGCTTGCGACAGCGCCCGCACCACCGCCAGGCCCACGCCGCTGCCGGCGCCGGTGACGAAGGTGGTGCTGTTGCGGCTAACCTGGCCGCCGACGCTCACTTCGCCGCTTTCGCCAGCCAGGCCCCGATCCCCGCATGCTCCCCCACCGCCTTGAACAGCCGCAGCAGCTTCGGGCAGTGGTCCAGCACGGTCTTCGGCACGTGGTCCAGCGTGCCGGACGTGAGCCAGCGCACCACCATATAGAGCTTCAGGTCGGCCACCTGCAGCCTGGCGCCGCCGACGAAGGGGCCGTCGCCCAGCTGGGCCTCGACCTGGGCGCCCCAGGTGCGCAGTTCGTTGGCGGCCAGCGCCTCGCGGGCCTGGCGCTTCTGCTCGGGGTCGGTGATGCGCAGCGTCGGCGTGATGGTGTGGCGCAGCTCCTCCACCGCGCACATCAGCGATTCGTGCTGCGCGGCCTCGAAGGGGTCGCTCGGGTGCAGGCCGTGCTGGCGGCCGATCAGCACCAGGATCGCGTTGCTGTGCGCCAGCGGCGCCTTGCCGGGAATCTCCAGCACCGGCAATGCGCCGAAGGGCATGGTCGGCTTCAGCGCCTTCCAGTCGGCGTTGCTGACGCGCCGGTCCTCGAAGGCGATGCCGGCCAGGTGCAGGGCCATGCGGCATTCCTCGCCGCGGCTGCCGGCGAAGTCGAAATAGGTCAGGCGGGGCTGGGCCATCGGGGGATCCTCTCGGGGTGGTGACGCGGAGTCGCAGCGTACAGCGCTTCGAATGGCCGTGCCGGCGTCGGTCCGCGTCAGCCCGCCGCGGGGCCGCGCAGCGCGGCCAGCACCGCCGCCACCAGCGCCGCCAGCACCAGCGCGTAGACCGGGAGCACGCTCAGCACGAAGCCCAGGCCGCGCCGGCGCGGGTTGTCGACGTAGGCGCGCCAGTACAGCGTGCGCCCCACCAGGTACACCGCGCCGGCGGCGGCCACCGCGACCGGCGGCCAGTAGACGGCCGCGACGTACATCGCCGGCAGCAGCGCGACCAGCTGCTCCAGCGTGTTCATCTGCACGCGGTGGATGCGCTCGAAGCCTTCGTGCCCGGTCATCGCCGGCGCCTTGATGCCGTGGCGGCCGCGCGCGCGGCCGGCCAGGCCGGCGAAGGTCAGGTACTGCAGCAGCGCCAGCATGGCGACGGCGTGGACGAGGTGCATCGGGGG
>CALJUI010000439.1 GCA_937975735.1 uncultured Rubrivivax sp. | reverse complement strand
GCCAGCCGAATGACAGAACGCCCGCGCTTGCGGGCGTTCGTGATTGTGGCCGGGCTGAGGCCTTGGCGTGCCGCGAACCCGCCAGCAAGCCGCACATGCTCGACGCCGACTTTCACCGCGACATCACCCGCAACCCGGTCAACGCCCACATCCTGGCGCGCTGGGGCCGCATCGACCTGCCCCACGCATGGCTGGTGGCCGGCTGCCTGTTCCAGACCGTGTGGAACCTGCAGGCGGGCCGCGCGCCCGACGCCGACATCAAGGACGTCGATCTCTTCTACTTCGACCCCACCGACCTGGGCGAAGACGCCGAACGGCAGGCCGCGGCACATGTGCGCGACGTGTTGGGCGACCTGGGCCTGGCCGTCGACGTGGCCAACCAGGCACGCGTGCACCTCTGGTACCCCGGCCACTTCGGCCGCCCGTACGACGCGCTGACGTCGGCGGAGGAGGGCATCGCGAGCTTCCTGGTGCGGGAGACCTGCGTCGGCATCCGGCCGGGGCAGTGCGTCGCACCCTACGGGCTGCAGGGCATCTACGCCTGCACGCTCACGCCGAACCCGCGCGTGCCGTACCCGGAGTTGTTTGCGCGCAAGGCGGCCAGCTACCGGGCGCGTTGGCCGCATTTGGCCTGGGGGGCTGGCGCCGCTGAAGGCGCGTAGGTCGCGCTGCACCCAGCCTGCATCGTCCCCGCGCGCTCTGCGCCCCGTTCAGAGGTCGCTTGTAGAGGATGGGCGGGCCGCTGCCCGGCGGTCCTGACTACCATGCAGTCTTCTGCGAGGACCCGGACCGGATCAAGCTCGAAGTCGTCTCGCCGCGCGGCGGGTGACGCCCGGGCCGGGCTGAACCATGACGCCATGAGGACGCCGATGCACCACCGTCAACCCGCCCGACTGACGCTGACCCTGGCACTGGCCTGGGCGCTGCTGCTGCCCGCGGCGCTGGCGCAGCCGGCCAGCGCGCCGGCGTCTGCGGCGGCTGCCGCCCCCGCCCCCGCTTAGGCCCGCCTGGTCGCCATCGAGATCAAGGTGGGCCCCGGCTGGGACAGCAGCAAGCCGCCGCAGGCGCAGGCGGGCTTCCGCGAGCATTCCGCCAACCTGCGGCGCCTGCGCGAGGCCGGCGTGCTGGTCATGGGCGCGCGCTATGCAGACAAGGGGCTGGTGGTGGTGTCGGCCGCCAGCGCCGCCGAAGCCCGCGCCATGATGGACGCCGACCCGTCGATCGCGGCCGGGACCTTCGTCTTCGAGGTGCATCCGTTCAACGTCTTCTATGCGGGTGACGTGAAGGCGAGGAGTCGGCGCTAGGCTCGGACCCCCGGTGCCCACTGATGCCGCGTGAGAGCACGCTGCCGCCTGTCCCCGGCCGCGGCCAAACGCGGTCATCGCTGATCGGCTGCGTCCAACTCGTCGCGTCGGCGGGCGACGATTTCCCAGAGTGCCTTCGGCTTGACGTACTTCGTCGTGACCATGTGCTCCCTGGACACCACCGTCCAGCCTCTCGAGAAGATCTGGTCAATGCTTGCCTCGTCGAAGAAGCGCTTCGGCTGGCCGTCCACGAGGTGGTAGTTGGCTTCGATGCGCGGGTGGCCGCTGGCGCCGAAGTTCGAGTCGGCGGTCGAGTTCAGGCGGCACAGGAACAAGCCGTTCGGCCGGAGCGTTCGCCGAACCCGATCGAAGAGCTCGACGGTCTCCGCCCAGGCGAAGTAGTGCAGCGTCAGACTGGCGACGACTGTCCCCGCGGTGGCTTCTGCCACTGGGAACGGGGCCCGGAGGTCTCGGCACTCGACATGGGCGGCAGGCACGCGAAGCCGGGTTGCGGCGACCGACGTGGCAGAGAGATCGAAGGCCGTGACGGGCAGGCCTACGGCGGCCAGCGTCAAGGTGTCGTCACCCAAGCCGCATCCGATCTCGAGCACCGGCGCGTCCGCGTTGCTCTCGCGAATCAGCGGTAGCCAGCGATCGAGCCAGGGATCAGGAAGGAACATCGTGTGGTCGACCGCGACGTCCGGTACGCCTCGGGGCTTCATGGACGCCTGGGCGTCTCTTGTCGAGGCTGGACTTGGAGGCACGAGGTGTCGTCCCAGCCCGATGATGCGGCGCCATGCGGGGATGTCCGGCGTTCACGCGCATGCGTTGTGAGCGGTGTCGACACGTGATACCCGCGCGTCAGATGATCCGTTTGGCACCGGGAATCTTGTGCAGCAAGGCGGCAACTTGGATTGAAGACAGGACGGCGGCCACCGCGAT
>CALJUI010000438.1 GCA_937975735.1 uncultured Rubrivivax sp. | reverse complement strand
AGGCCAAGCACCGGAGGCGCACCCAAGCTGCAGCCGAAAGGCCGCTCCGTGCCGACAGGCGACTCGGCGTCACGTCGCGGCCGCGCGCCGCCGCAACCATCGCATCAGCGTGCCCACGAGCGGCAGCTTCTCGTACAGCTCCTCGGCGGCATCCCAGTAGTCGCGGTGCCAGGCGACGCGCCCGTCGTCGCCGAAGCGAAGGTGCGACGCACCGTGGATCGTCTCCACGCGCTCGGCGTGCCAGCGCGCCAGGCCGAAATGCATGTCCCAGACCAGGAAGCACTGGTCGCCCTGCAGCACCGCCTCCCGCACCACGAAGCGCGGCGCGCGCATCGTCTCGAACATGTGCGCGAAGATGGCCTGGATGGCGTCTCGCCCGCGCACCTCGTGGAAGGGGTCGCGAAAGTAGGCATCGTCGCTGTACGTCGCCGACAGCGCCGACGTCAGCGTGGCCGGCGACAGCGACTCGAAGGTGTCGACGACGCGCCGCACGCGCGCATCGGCGTGCTTCACGCGGCCCCCGTGCGGCTGCGCACCGCGGCGAAGTAGGGCCCATACGCCAGCAGCCGCAGCGCCTTCAGCCACAGCGTGAAGCGCTTCGGGAAGTGGATCTCGAAGCGGCCGGCGCGCCAGCCGGCGACGATCTCGCGCGCCGCCTCCTCGGGGCTGATCAGCGCCGGCATGCGGAAGTCGTTGTGTGCCGTCAGCGGCGTGTCGACTGAGCCGGGGTGGACCACCGCCACGGGCACGCCCTGCGGGTGCAGGTCCAGGTACAGGGTCTCGGCCAGATTGATCAGCGCGGCCTTCGTCGGCCCGTAGGCCAGCGAGCGCGGCAGGCCACGGTAGCCCGCCACGCTGGAGATCAGGCTCAGATGGCCGTGGCCCTGCTTGATCAGCGTGGGCAGCACGGCGTCGAGCAGCCGCAGCGCTCCGACGTAGTTGACGTCCTGGTGCTCGATCGCGGACTTCAGATCGAACTCGTTCGCACGCATCTTGCGGTAGGTGCCGGCGGCGTAGACCACCAGGTCCAGGCGGCCATGGCGGCCGACGATGCGTTGCGCCGCGTCCTTCAACGCGTCGGCGTCGGTCACGTCCAAGGCCATCGCTTCGCTGCCGTCATGCTGGGCTGTGAAGTCCTGCAGCGCCTTGGCGCCGCGTGCCGACACGATCACCGTCGCGCCCAGCGCGTGCAGCTCCGCTGCGGTCGCGCGGCCGATGCCGGTGGATGCGCCGACCAGCCAGACGACCTGGCCGTTCCAATCGCTGATCGGGGGGTTCAAAGTCATCTCCTTGTCGATCCATCAATCGCCATGGCGGGTGAACGACAGCGTCACCTCGCCCAGCGTCACGCCGAACTTGCTCATCACGGCGCGGTTGAGCATCACGCGCTCGTCCACCAGCACCATCCAGTCGTCGAACTGCACCTCCCACACGCGGCCGTCCACCGGCAGTGCCAGCGTGTAGCGCCACTGCAGCGCGTTGCCTGCGGCCACGCCCGTGGCCACGCCGACCACGTCGTCGGCACGGCCCTCGTAGCGGCCGCCGCCAAGGCCGGTTAGCCGCCACACGCGGCACTCAGTGCTGCAACAGCAGAAGGTGAACAGCTCGTCGAACACAACCTCAAAGCCTTACAAGAGGCAGGTCATCTCGACCGTGAAGCGGCGCAGCACCTTGCCCGAGCGGTCCGTGAACATGCCGTGCGCCGTGAGCCGGCCGTCGAAATAGCGGCGCAGGTCGAGCACGGGCTTCTCGGCGGCGTAGTCGGCCGGCGTCGGCGACGCACAGGCGGCCAGCAGCGCCACGCTGGCCAGCAGCAGCGTACGCCGCACCAGGTTCCAGGCGGATGTCATGGTCGGGCTCCTTCGGGTTCGAGTTCGGTGTCGGTGCCGGCCGGGCCCACGCCCATCCACCACAGCAGCGTCGCCGCCAGCAGCTTCAGCGCGCAGGGCAGCAGGCAGTACGCCAGCGTCAGCGCGCGT
>CALJUI010000437.1 GCA_937975735.1 uncultured Rubrivivax sp. | reverse complement strand
GCGCTCGCTCACGGGACGGCCTGCACCGTCCCCCGAGGACATGAACACTCCATTCTAGCCGCCCGCACCCCCGGCCCGCGTCGCGGCTTCGACCGACCCTGTCGCCAACGTTGCGACAAGTTGTCGCCCGCCACCCGGGCGACCCCTATTGAAATCTGCGCCGGGCTGTCCGGTAATCAGAATTGGATATGCAGGTCCATGCATGGCCCTGCCGACCAGGAGGCCCCATGAGCAAGTCCCCCGACAACCAAGTCTCTCGCCGCCGCGTGTTTGCCGGCGCGGGCGCCGCCGGCGCACTCGCCGCCGCCGCCGTCGTGCTGCCCGGCGCCAAGACCGCCGCCGAGTCCCCGGTGGCCGACGCCGGCACTGCGCCCGACCGCGACGGGCGCTACCAGGCGACCCCGCACGTGCTGCGCTACTACCAGACGGCCAAGGTCTGACCCGAGGAGCACCCCCATGCTGTTGACCCGCAAACCCGGCGCCACGGGCGCCCAAGGCGCGGCCGCCGCGTCCGGCCTGATCTCCAACCTGACCCGCGGCCTCGCCCGTGCGGTGCCGACGATGGACCGTCGTGCCTTCCTGCGCCGCTCGGGCCTGGGCGTCGGCGCCGGCCTCGCGGCCTCGCAGCTGACGCTTGTGAAGAAGGCGCAGGCCGCCGACCCGGCGGCCGGCGCCGCCGGCAAGAAGGTCGAGGTCCGGCGCACCGTCTGCGGCCACTGCTCGGTCGGCTGCGCGATCGACGCCGTCGTCGAGAACGGCGTCTGGGTGCGCCAGGAGCCGGTGTTCGACAGCCCGATCAACCTCGGCGCGCATTGCGCCAAGGGCGCGGCGGTGCGCGAGAACGGCCACGGCGAGTACCGGCTGAAGTACCCGATGAAGCTGGTGGACGGCAAGTACAAGCGCATCAGCTGGGACGAGGCGCTGAACGAGATCAGCGCCAAGATGCTCGCGCTGCGCAAGGAGAGCGGACCGGACTCGATGTTCTTCGTCGGCTCCTCCAAGCACAACAACGAGCAGTCCTACCTGCTGCGCAAGTGGGTGTCGTTCTGGGGCACGAACAACACCGACCACCAGGCGCGCATCTGCCACTCCACCACCGTGGCCGGCGTGGCCAACACGTGGGGGTATGGCGCGATGACCAACTCCTACAACGACATGCAGAACAGCAAGGCGGCGCTGTACATCGGCTCCAACGCCGCCGAGGCCCACCCGGTGTCGATGCTGCACATGCTGCATGCGAAGGAGACCGGCACGAAGATGATCGTCGTCGATCCGCGCTTCACGCGAACGGCGGCCAAGGCCGACCAGTACGTGCGGATCCGCTCGGGCACCGACATCCCCTTCCTGTTCGGCGTGCTCTACCACGTCTTCAAGAACGGCTGGGAGGACAAGAAGTACATCGAGGACCGTGTCTACGGCCTCGACAAGGTCAAAGAAGACGTGATGGCCAAGTGGACGCCCGACAAGGTCCAGGAGGCCTGCGGGGTCGACGAGGCCACCTGCTATCAGGTCGCCAAGACGATGGCCGAGAACCGCCCGAGCACCATAGTCTGGTGCATGGGCCAGACCCAGCACACGATCGGCAACGCGATGGTGCGCGCCTCGTGCATCCTGCAACTCGCGCTGGGCAACATCGGCACCAGCGGCGGCGGCGCGAACATCTTCCGCGGCCACGACAATGTGCAGGGCGCGACCGACGTCGGCCCGAACCCGGACTCGCTGCCGGGCTACTACGGCCTGGCCGAGGGCTCGTGGAAGCACTACGCCGCGGTCTGGGGTGTCGACTTCGACTGGATCAAGCAGCAGTACGCGCCGGGCATGATGACCAAGGCCGGCATGACGGTGTCGCGCTGGATCGATGGCGTGCTCGAGAAGAACGAGCTGATCGACCAGGAGAGCAACCTGCGCGGCCTGTTCTTCTGGGGCCATGCGCCGAACTCGCAGTCGCGCGGCCTCGAGATGAAGCGGGCGATGGACAAGCTCGACCTGCTGGTCGTGGTCGATCCGTTCCCGAGCGCGACCGCGGCGATGGCCGCGATGCCCGGCAAGCCCGAGGACCAGAACCCGAACCGCTCGGTCTATCTGCTGCCGGCCTGCACGCAGTTCGAGACCAGCGGCTCGTGCACCGCGTCGAACCGCTCGATCCAGTGGCGCGAGAAGGTCATCGAGCCGCTGTGGGAGAGCCGCACCGACCACATGATCATGACTCAGCTCGCCGAGAAGCTCGGCTTCGCGAAGGAGCTGACGAAGAACTACGAGATGGTGCAGGGCAAGGGCGGCATGGAGCCGACGTCCGAGTCGATCCTGAAGGAGATCAATCGCGCCGTCTGGACCATCGGCTACACCGGCCAGAGCCCGGAGCGCCTGAAGGCGCACATGCGCAACATGCACGTCTTCGACGTCAAGTCGCTGCGTGCCAAAGGCGGCATCGACAAGGAGACCGGCTACAAGCTCGACGGCGACTACTTCGGCCTGCCGTGGCCGTGCTTCGGCACGCCCGAGCTTAAGCACCCGGGCTCGCCGAACCTGTACGACCCGTCCAAGCACGTGATGGACGGCGGCGGCAACTTCCGCGCGAACTTCGGCGTCGAGCGCGACGGCGTGTCGCTGCTGGCCGGCGACGGCTCGCACTCGAAGGGCGCCGAACTGACGACGGGCTACCCCGAGTTCGACCACGTGCTGCTGAAGAAGCTGGGCTGGTGGGGCGACCTGACCGAGGCCGAGCAGAAGGCCGCCGAAGGCAAGAACTGGAAGACCGACCTGTCCGGCGGCATCCAGCGCGTGACGATGGCACACGGCTGTCATCCGTTCGGCAACGCCAAGGCGCGGGCGGTGGTCTGGAACTTCCCCGATCCGATCCCGCAGCACCGCGAGCCGCTGTACAGCAACCGGCCGGACCTCGTCGACAAGTACCCGACGCACGACGACAAGAAGGCCTTCTGGCGCCTGCCGACCCTGTACAAGACCGTGCAGGAGAAGAACAAGGACATCGGCAAGACCTATCCGCTGATCATGACCAGCGGCCGACTCGTTGAGTTCGAAGGCGGCGGCGAGGAGACGCGCTCGAACCCCTGGCTGGCCGAACTGCAGCAGGAGATGTTCGTCGAGCTGAACCCGAGGGCGGCCAACGACCGCGGCATCCGCAACGGCGACTACGTCTGGGTCAAGACGCCGCCGATGCAGGCGCTGCCAGATTTCAAGGGCATCCGCGTCAAGGCGATGGTCACCGAACGGGTCGACGCCGAGACGGTGTTCCTGCCGTTCCACTTCTCGGGACGCTGGGGCGGGGTCGACCTCGCGCCGTACTACCCCGAGGGCGCCAAGCCGGTGGTCCGCGGCGAGTCGGTGAACACCGCGACGACCTACGGCTACGACTCGGTGACGATGATGCAGGAGACCAAGACCACGGTCTGCCAGATCGAGAAGGCCACGGCCTAAGCCGCAGGAGATCACAACATGGCAAGAATGAAGTTCATCTGCGATGCCGAGCGCTGCATCGAGTGCAACGGCTGCGTCACCGCCTGCAAGGCGGAGCACGACGTACCCTGGGGCGTGAACCGGCGGCGCGTGGTCACGCTCAACGACGGCCTGCCCGGCGAACGCAGCATCTCGGTGGCCTGCATGCATTGTTCGGACGCGCCCTGCATGGCGGTGTGCCCGGTGGATTGCTTCTATCGCACCGACGACGGCGTCGTGCTGCACGACAAGGACACCTGCATCGGCTGCGGCTACTGCAGCTATGCCTGCCCGTTCGGCGCGCCGCAGTTCCCGAGCAACGGCACCTTCGGCCTGCGCGGCAAGATGGACAAGTGCACCTTCTGCGCCGGCGGCCCGGAGACCAGCGGCAGCGACGCCGAGAATGCCAAGTATGGCCGCAACCGGCTGGCCGAGGGCAAGCTGCCGGCCTGCGCCGAGATGTGCTCGACCAAGGCCCTGCTCGGCGGTGACGGCGACGTCGTCGCCGACATCTTCCGCACCCGCGTGCTGTCGCGCGGCAAGGGCAGCGAGGTCTGGGGCTGGGGCACCGCCTACGGCAAGCCGACGGGAACCAAGTGATGCTGAAGACGCTGATGTTCGTGTCCCTGGCCGTCGCGTTGGCGGCCTGCACCGAGAAGCCGCAGACGGTGACAAAGAAGGCCGACACCCCGGCTTGGCAAGGGGCCGCGAACCCCCACGTGGCTTCCGGCTGGAAGGTCGGTGACGAGAAGAGCTGGGAGGCGCAGATGCGGGCTCGGGCCCTCGCCGGGCAGGACGAGTACGGACGCGTCCGGGGCGCGAACTAGCGCCGAGAAGGAGACGACAGCATGCGAGTCACCCTCCGTTCACTCGCCGCCGCCACCCTGGCGGCCGTGGCCCTCGGGCTGGCGCCGCCGGCCCTTGCGCAGCCGACCTCGTCCGGACCGCCGGCTGGCTTCGTCGCGCCGGCCGAGCCCAAACCCGACGAGACCAATGCCCAGCGCGCGCAGAGCCAGCCGGGCAACAACGCGCCGTTCTGGCGCGCGGTGCGGGAGTCGGGCGATCAGAAGGGTGTCGTCAGTCTGCCGGGCATCGAGAAGGGCGTGCTGATCCAGCCCTTCGTCCAGTACCCCGGCTCGCGCTTCACGACGGCCGGCGAAGCCTGGCGCCAGGTGCGCAACAACTGGATCATCCCCTATGGCGGCGCGTTGCTGCTGCTGGTGCTGGTGTCGATCGCGATCTTCTACTGGCGCAAGGGGCCGCTGGGCGGGCACATCCCCGACACCGGCCGCAAGGTCGAGCGCTTCACGCCCTTCGAGCGTGCGGCCCATTGGCTGAACGCGCTGGCCTTCGTGCTGCTCGCGATCTCCGGCATCGTGATGGCCTTCGGCAAGTTCTTCCTGCTGCCGGTGCTCGGCGCGACCTTGTTCGGCTGGCTGACCTTCGCCTTGAAGAACATCCACAATTTCGCCGGACCGGTGTTCGCGGTGACCCTGATCGTCGTGATCCTGACCTTCATCCGCGACAACCTCCCGCGCGAAGGTGACATGCGGTGGCTGAAGAGCTTCGGCGGCATGCTGGGCGACCACGAGGTGCCGTCGCACCGCTTCAACGCCGGCGAGAAGCTGCTGTTCTGGAGCGGCGTGTTCGGCCTCGGCCTGATCACGGTGTTGTCCGGCCTGTTCGTCAACCAGCTGGTGCCCGGCTTCGCCTACACGCGTGGCGAGATGCAGATCGGGCTGATGATCCACGGCGTCAGCTCGGCGCTGATGATGGCGATGTTCATCGGCCACATCTACATGGGCACGATCGGCACCAAGGGCGCGCTCGACGGCATGCGCACCGGCATGGTCGACGAGGCCTGGGCCAAGGAGCACCACGAGCTCTGGTACGACGACATCAAGGCCGGCAAGATCCCGGCCCGGCGCTCGAGCAGCGCGCCGACGAGCACGCCGGTGCCGCGACCACAAGCCTGACCCCCGGAGCCCATCGATGAAGACCTCCCACCTGTTGCCGCTGACCCTGGTCCTGCTGCTCGCCGCCGGCACTGCGTCGGCCAAGCTGCCGGTGCCGAGCGACGAAGCGAAGGCCAAGGCCGCCGAAGCCGCCGCCAAGGCGGCACACGCCGGCAAGGTCGCGAACTTCCAGCTCTGCAAAGTGCAGGACAAGGTCGCCGCCGACTACATGGCACGGTCCAAGAAGGCCGGCACCGCGGTCAAGCCGGCGGTGGCCACCCCGGCCTGTGCCGACCCGGGCCCCTTCGTCGCCGCCGCGCCGGCGAAGTAGGGACCCGCCAGCGGCCATGTCCCGTCCCGACGAGATCTCGACCCTGCCGGCGCCGCTGCCGAAGGTGCCGCAAGCGCCCCGGCTGACGCAGGCGCGCGGCGTGCTGATGCGCGAGATCTCGATCCTCGACGAGTACGGCGACCGGCGCACCATCTCGATTCCTTCCGAGCGCCCGCTGACGGTCTTCGTCGACAAGCGCGAGCTGGTCACGCTGATGACGCTGGGCGCGATTCCGGAGCTGCTGGTGCTCGGTTATCTGCGCAACCAGCGACTGATCGAATCGGTCGGGCAGATCGAGTCGATCACGGTCGACTGGGACGTCGCCGCCGCCGCGGTGCGCACGCGCGGCGGGCTGGTCGACCTCCAGGCGCGCACCGCGCGCCGCGTCGTCACGACCGGCTGCGGGCAGGGCACCGTCTACGGGGACATGATGGCCCAGATCGACGCGCTGAAGCTGCCCGACCCGGCGGTGGCGCGGATCCGCCAGAGCACGCTGCACCGCATGCTCGAGACGATGCGCCAGCAGGACAGCATCCACCGCAAGGCCGGCTCGGTGCACGGCTGCGCGCTGTTCCGCGGCGCCGAACTGATGATGTTCGTCGAGGACGTGGGCCGCCACAACGCGATCGACACCATCAGCGGCTGGATGGCGCTGCACGGCGTCGACGGCGGCGACAAGGCGTTCTACACCACCGGTCGGCTGACCAGCGAGATGGTGATGAAGGCGGCGCAGATCGGCGTGCCGATCATCGTCTCGCGCAACGGCGTGACCGCGATGGGCCACGAGATGGCCGAGAAGCTCGGCATGACGCTGTTCGGCCGTGCGGCGAACCGGCACTTCCTCTGCTACACCGGGTTCGAGCGCTTCGACTCCGAGCCCGAGCCCCAACGCGCACCGGTCCGCGTGGTCTCGGGCTGATTCGGCGCTCGCTCAGCGCATCGGCGCGTCGTGCCGGTGCGCTGGTCCTCCCCGGCGCTCGTCCGGATTCGACGTGCCGTAGCCGCCGCGCATGCCGCGCGCGCCCTGGCCGTCGACGTCCGCCATCATGCGCATGCCCGGGCAGCCGACCATCGGGCCCTGCATGGCGGCGTCGGCGGGGCCATGGCGCGGGACGTGACCGGGCATCGCCCGGGCCCGAACGTCGGACCGGCCCCGCGGCGGAGCGTTCTGCGCGCCGCCCGAGTTCGCCACTCGCTTGCGCTGCATCAGCAGCAGGCGCGGTTGGAGGGAACTCCTCGGGCGCGCCTTGCGCAGCCGCCGGGCAAGGTGGCTCAGCGCGTCGCCGGGTGAGCCAGGTCGCGGATCAGCGTCGGGCCGGCGTGGCGCTCGATTTCCTGCATCGTGCCCTTGAACAGGCCGAGCGCGGCGAGCATCTCCAGCACCACGAACATCGGCCCGACGAGCAGGCCGACCAGGTCGTCGGCGAAGGCCGGCTTGCGACCTTCGTAGTAGTGGCCCACGAACTGGATGATCCAGCCGACCACGAAGAAGCCAATGCCCCAGGCCAGCCAATGCGCGACGCTGCCGCCGCTGACCTGATGCGCGAGCGCGATCAGCACGCCGGTGCCGACGCTGACCGCCAGGCCGAGACCGGGCAGGCCGCGCGTCAGGTACCACAGCGCAGCCAGCGCGAACACGATCCAGGCCGGCGTCAGCGCCCAGCCTGCGGCCAGGAAAGTCGGCCGCGCGAGAAGCACACCGACGCCGAACACGATCATCGGCACGCCGACCAGGTGGGTGGCGATGTTGCGCCGGTCGCGGTGGTATTCGGCGTACTGTTTCAGCAGGTCGATGGCGGGGCGGAACGGACTGGCCATGGCGGGAACTCCTTCGTCGGGCATGGTAGCGCAGACTCCTAGAATCCACTGATTCCCAGCCCCCGACCCCGGCACGCGCATGAGCATCAAGAGCGACAAGTGGATCCGCCGCATGGCCGAGCAGCACGGCATGATCGAACCGTTCGAGCCCGGGCAGGTCCGCCACGCCGCCGACGGCCACAAGATCGTCAGCTACGGCACCAGCAGCTACGGCTACGACATCCGGTGCGCGCCGGAGTTCAAGGTCTTCACCAACATCCACAGCACGGTCGTCGACCCGAAGAACTTCGACGAGAAGAGCTTCGTCGACATCCACGCCGACGTCTGCATCATCCCGCCGAACAGCTTCGCGCTGGCGCGCACGGTGGAGTACTTCCGCATCCCGCGCAACGTGCTGACGATCTGCCTGGGCAAGAGCACCTACGCGCGCTGCGGCATCATCGTCAACGTCACGCCCTTCGAGCCCGAGTGGGAGGGTTACGTGACGCTCGAGTTCAGCAACACGACGCCGCTGCCGGCCAAGATCTACGCCGGCGAGGGCTGCGCGCAGGTGCTGTTCTTCGAGAGCGACGAGGTCTGCGAGACGAGCTACAAGGACCGCGGTGGCAAGTACCAGGGCCAGCGCGGCGTGACGCTGCCGAAAGCCTGAGTCCGGGCCGCCGCGTCGAAGGAGCGAAGCCATGACCGCACACGAACGCATGGCCGCGCTGCGCACGGCGGCCAAGGGCAAGCGCGTCGGCGCCGCCGAGGCGATCCAGCTGGTGCACGACGGCGACACCCTGGCCACCAGCGGCTTCGTCGGCATCGGCTTTCCCGAGAACCTGGCGGTCGCGCTCGAGCGGCGCTTCGTCGACACCGGCACGCCGCGCGGGCTGACGCTCGTCTATGCCGCCGGCCAGGGCGATGGCAAGACACGGGGCCTGAACCACCTCGGCCACGACGGCCTGGTCGCTCGCGTGATCGGCGGCCACTGGGGCCTGGTGCCGGCGCTGCAGAAGCTCGCGGTGGCCGGCAAGGTGCAGGCCTGGAACCTGCCGCAGGGGGTGATATCGCACCTGTTCCGCGACATCGCGGCGGGCAAGCCGGGGCACCTGAGCCGCGTCGGCCTCGGGACCTTCGTCGATCCGCGCCACGGCGGCGGACGCATCAATCCGCAGACCACCGACGAGCTGGTGCGGCTGATGTCGATCGACGGCGAGGAGTTCCTGTTCTACAAGGCCTTCCCGATCGACGTGGCCTTCGTGCGCGGCACCACCGCCGACACCGACGGCAACATCACGATGGAGCGCGAGGCGCTGACGCTCGAGTCGCTGGCGCTCGCGATGGCCGCGCGCAATTCCGGCGGCATCGTGATCGCCCAGGTCGAGCGCATCGCCGAAGCGCACTCGCTGAACCCGCGCCAGGTGAAGATCCCCGGCGTGCTAGTCGACTGCGTGGTCGTCGCCGAGCAGCCCGAGTACCACCACCAGACCTTCGCCGAGCCCTACAGCCCGGCCTTCGCCGGCGAGCTGCGCGTGCCGGCGGCCAGCGTCGTGCCGATGGCGATGGGCGATCGCAAGGTCATCGCCCGCCGCGCCGCGCTGGAGCTTCAGGCCAACGCCGTCGTCAACCTCGGCATCGGCATGCCCGAAGGCGTCGCGGCGGTGGCGGCGGAGGAGCATGTGATCGACCTGATCACGCTGACCGCCGAGCCCGGCGTGATCGGCGGCATCCCGGCCGGCGGGCTGAACTTCGGTGCCGCGGTCAACACGCAGGCGGTGATCGACCAGCCCTACCAGTTCGACTTCTACGACGGCGGCGGGCTGGACATCGCTTTCCTCGGCCTGGCCCAGGCCGACGCCGAGGGCAACCTCAACGTCAGCAAGTTCGGCCCGCGCCTGGCCG
>CALJUI010000436.1 GCA_937975735.1 uncultured Rubrivivax sp. | reverse complement strand
TGGCGCTCTTGTTGCCGGCCTTGTCCATCATCCAGGCCGCCTTCAGCGTCAGCAGGCGCGCCTGCTCGATCAGGCATCGCGCCTCGGCGATGCGCTCGCGCGTGACGCCCTGCTCGGCGACCGTGCGGCCGAAGGCGGTGCGCGCCATCGCACGCTGGCACATCAGCTGCAGCGAGCGTTCGGCCAGGCCGATCAGGCGCATGCAGTGGTGGATGCGGCCGGGGCCGAGGCGGCCCTGCGCGATCTCGAAGCCGCGCCCCTCGCCGAGCAGCATGTTCGACGCCGGCACGCGCACGTCCTTGAAGTCGACCTCCATGTGGCCATGAGGCGCGTCGTCGTAGCCGAAGACGTTGAGCGGCCGCAGGATCGTCACGCCCGGCGTGTCGCGCGGCACCAGGATCATCGACTGCTGCGAGTGGCGCGGCGCGCCCGGGTCGGTCTTGCCCATGAAGATGAAGATCTTGCAGCGCGGGTCGCCGGCGCCCGAGGTCCACCACTTGCGGCCGTTGATCACGTACTCGTCGCCGCGCCGCTCGATGCGCGCCTCGATGTTCGTCGCGTCGGACGAGGCCACGGCGGGCTCGGTCATCGCGAAGGCGCTGCGGATCTCGCCGGCCAGCAGCGGCTCGAGCCATTGCTTCTTCTGCGCGTCGGTGCCGTAGCGCACCAGCACCTCCATGTTGCCGGTGTCGGGCGCCGAGCAGTTGAAGACCTCGCTCGACCAGGGCACCATGCCCATCAGCTCGGCCAGCGGCGCGTACTCCTGGTTGAGCAGTCCGGCGCCGTATTCGCTCTCGGGCAGGAACAGGTTCCACAGCCCGGCCTTCCTGGCCTTGGGCTTGAGCTCCTCGATCAGCGCGAGCGGCGTCCAGCGCTTGCCCGCGGCGGTGTTGCCCTCGATCTCCTTCGTGTAGCGCGCCTCGTTCGGGTACACGTGCTCGGCCATGAAGGCGCTGACACGTGAGCGCAGTTCCTGCGTGCGGGGGGAGAAGTCGAAGTCCATGGTTGCTCCTGAGTCGGCGGGGAGGGAGGGCGTCAGCGCGCCGCCTGGGCGAATCGCCAGGCGCGCTCGGCGAGCAGCGGTGTCGCCGCGCCCGTGGCGCGGGCCTGCGCGCTGGAGGCGATGCCATCGACGACACGCTTGGCGATGCCCTGGGTGATCGAGGCCAGGCGGAACAGGTTGTACGCGAGGTAGAAGTTCCAGTCGGCCATCAGCGCGTCGGGATCGGGGCGGCCGGTGCGCTCGCAATAGCGTCGCACGTACTCGAGTTCGGTCGGAATGCCGAGCGACGGCAGGTCCAGGCCGCCGATGCCGCGGAAGGTGCCCGGCTCGATGTGCCAGGCCATGCAGTGGTAGCTGAAGTCGGCCAGCGGGTGGCCGAGCGTGGACAGCTCCCAGTCCAGCACGGCGCGCACGCGCGGCTGCGTCGCGTCGAAGATCAGGTTGTCGAGCCGGAAGTCACCGTGCACGACCGACACCTGCGCCTCGTCGCGCGCGCTCGCCGGCACGTGGGCCGGCAGCCATTCGATCAGCCGGTCCATCGCGTCGATGGTCTGCGTGGCCGAGGCCTGGTACTGCTTGCTCCAGCGGCCGATCTGGCGGTCGAAGTAGTTGCCCGGCTTGCCGTAGTCCGACAGCCCGACCGCAGCGACGTCGACGCGGTGCAAGGCCGCGATGACGCGGTTCATCTCGTCGTAGATCGCCGCGCGCTGTTCGCGCGTCTGTCCCGGCAGCGACTGCTCCCACAGCACACGGCCGTCGACGAAGCCCATCACGTAGAAGGCGCGGCCGATCACCGACTCGTCGGTGCACAGAACGTGCATCGGCGCCACCGGCACTGCGCTGCCGGCCAGCGCGCGCATGACCCGGAACTCGCGCTCGATCGCATGCGCCGACGGCAGCAGCTTGGCCGCCGGGCCGGGCTTGGTGCGCAGCACGTAGCTGGCGCCGGGGGTGATCAGCTGGTAGGTCGGGTTGGACTGGCCGCCCTTGAACTGGCGCACCTCGAGCGGACCGCGGAAGCCGTCGACGTGCGCCTGCAGCCAGGCCTCCAGCGCGGCCACGTCGAAGGCGTGGCGGGCGGAGACCTCACGGGTGCCGGTGAATTGTTCCATGTCGGTGATCCCCGTGGTCGCGGTTCATCGCTGCGCGATGTCGAGCAGCTTGTCGCGCGACAGCACGACCAGCCGCGTCGGCTCGACCCGCAGCGCGCCGTCGCGCTCGAAGCCCTTGAGCTCCTGGTTGACCCGCTGGCGCGACGCACCGAGCAGCTGCGCCAGGTCCTCCTGCGCGAGCTGCAGGCCGATGCGGATCTCCTCGCCCTGCGGCATGCCGTAGCTCTTGGCCAGCAGCAGCAGCTGGCGCGCCAGCCGCGAGCGCAGCGGGCGCGTGTTGAGTTCCTCGAACTGATCGAACATCAGGCGCAGGCGCCGGCAGTTCAGGTGCAGCAGCGCATCGTAGAGTTCGACATGCTGGGCCAGCAGGTCCTTGAAGTCGGCCTTTCGCACGGCGAGCAGCGTGGTCTCGCCATGCGCGTCGGCATCGTGCGTGCGCGGCAGGCCGTCGAAGAGGGCGATGTCGCCGAACCAGGTGCCGGGTTCGACGTAGGTCAGCGTGACCTGCTTGCCCGAGAGCGACACGGTGCTGACCCGCACCGCCCCGGCAGCCACGCCGACCCATTCCTCGGCCGGTGCGCCGCGCGACGCCAGCGGCGCCCCGTCGGCCAACCGGCGCACCACCGCGCGCGCCAGGATGGCCTGGCGCAGGGGGAGTGAAAGCTTGGAGAACCAAGGGCCCGAGTCGATGTGTTGACGCTCTTCGAGTGTAAGAGCCGGGGTATTCATGGCTTGTCCCTGACGCGACAGAAGCGTCACCATCGCATTGTGAATTCGCAACCTTATCGCAAGGAGAGCCCATGCCGTCCACCGCCCTGAACATCCCGAACCGGCGCGACCAGGTCGGCGCCGAGGAATGGCGGGTGCGCGTCGACCTGGCGGCGGCGTACCGGCTGGTGGCGCTGTTCGGCTGGGACGATCTGGTCTTCACGCACATCAGCGCGCGCGTGCCCGGCGGCGAGGGGCAGTTCCTGATCAACCCCTATGGCCTGATGTTCGAGGAGATCACCGCGTCCAGCCTGGTCAAGGTCGATCACGCCGGAACGAAGCTCGACGACTCCCCGTTCGACGTCAACCCCGCGGGGTTCGTGATCCACAGCGCCGTGCACGGCGCGCGCGACGACGCCCAGTGCGTGCTGCACGTGCACACGCCCAACGGCATCGCGGTGTCGGCACAGAAGGGCGGCGTGCTGCCCCTGTCCCAGCAGTCGATCTTCGTGCTGTCGAGCCTCGGCTACCACGACTACGAGGGCGTCGCCCTGCGCGACGAGGAGAAGCCGCGGCTGGTGCGCGACCTCGGCCGGCACAACTTCCTGATGCTGCGCAACCACGGCCTGCTGACGGTGGGCGGCAGCGTCGCCGACGCCTTCCTGTCGATGTACCTGTTCGAGACGGTGTGCATGATCCAGGTTCGCGCGATGGCCGGCGGCGGTGAACTGGTCCACGTCGCGCCGGAGATCATCGCGACGGCGCGCGAGCAGGCGGCGCAGGTCACGCGCGGCCTCGGCGCCGGGCTGGCCTGGCCCGGGCTGCTGCGCCGGCTGGACCGCAAGCTGCCCGGCTACGACCGCTGAGTCAGCTCTCGAAGCGCGGCGGCCGCTTCTCGAGGAAGGCCGCGATGCCTTCGCCGCCGTTGGCGTCGAACAGGTTGCGCACGAAGTGCAGCCGCTCGGCGTCCATCTGCTCGCCCAGGCTGCGGCCAGCCGCCTCGTTCATCAGTTCCTTCGCGCTGGCCAGCGCATTCGGTGACATCTTGCCGAGCTGCTCCCCGAGCGCGAGGGCGCGCGACAGCGCCTGGCCGGGATCGACGACCTCGTTGACCAGGCCCCAGCGCTGCCCCTCCTGCGCGCTCATCGGCTCGGCCAGCCAGATCATGCGCATCGCCACCGCCCGTGGCAGCGCGCGCGCCAGCTGCCAGGTGGTGCCGCCGTCGGGCGACAGGCCGACCCGGCCGTAGGACAGCACGAAGCGCGCCTGCGACGATGCGATCACGAGGTCGCAGGCCAGCACCAGCGCGCAACCGGCGCCGGCCGCGAAGCCCTCGACCGCGGCGACGACCGGCTTCGGGAAGCTGCGCAGCGCCTCGATCAGCGCGTGCAGCTTGTCCATCGAGCGCACCTGCTCCTGCGGGTCGCCGCGGCGCACGGTCTGCAGACGCTGCAGGTTGCCGCCGCCGCAGAAATGCTCGCCGTCGCCGCGCACGATCACGCAGCGCAGGTCGCGGTCGGACTCGGCCGTCGACAGCGCTTCGACCGCCGCGGCGTTGGCCTGCGGCGACAGGCTGTTGCGGGTGGCCGGGTCGGACAGGGTCAGCACCAGGCAGTTCCCCTCGCGTTCGCTGCGCAGTTCGGTCGCCATGACGCTCCGTGTCTGTGTGAAATGGTGCGCCGAATTGTGTCATGTGCCCCGTGACGGGCCGGCGCCGCGCCAGGATCTGTAACTCTTCGTGCTAGAGTCATTTCGACCTGCTCATCCCCCCGTCGCATGCTGAAGAAGCGGCTTCTGATTCCGTTGTTGTCCTGCTTCGGCATGCTCCTCGTCGGCGGTTCGGCGTCGGCGCTCGGCTTCCGTTCGTCCAGCCCGTCCGCAGCCCTCGGCCAGCCGCTCGACTTCGCGGTATCGATGCGCGTCGAGCCCGGTGAAGTGCTGGAGCCCGAGTGCGTGCGCGCCGAGGTCGCGATCGGTGAGCGGGAACTGCCGGCCGCGGCGATCCGCGTCCAGGTCGAGCGCGATGCCGCTGCCCAGCCACTGATCCGCGTGCGCACGCTGGGCCGGGTCGACGAGCCGGTCGTGGCCGTCCAGGTGTCGGCCGGCTGCACGTCCAGGATGGCGCGGCGCTTCGTGGTCTTTGCCGATCCCCCGCTGGCGATGGCGGCCACCCCGATTGCCTTGGTGACGACGGTGAGCCAGGCGGCGCCGCCGGAAGCCCCTGCTGCGCCGCCGGCGCCGGCGGTCGCTGCCCCGGCTCTCCCCGCAACCGCCGAGGCGGCGTCTGCGCCGCCGCCTCGCCCCGAACGTGCCGAGCGCCGTGAGCGTCGCGAACGCCGCGCC
>CALJUI010000435.1 GCA_937975735.1 uncultured Rubrivivax sp. | reverse complement strand
GCTGGCGGCGGGCATGGCGATCGGGGCGGTCGGCATGCGGCAGGTGCTGCAGCCAGGTTCGCCTTCGGACCGCCAGACGGTCGGCGGGGCGCCGCAGCCCTGGGTGCAGCGCGCGGCGCTGGCGCACAGCGTCTACGTGCCCGAACCGCGCCACGCGGTCGAGGTCAAGGCGCAGGAGGAGCACCTGGCGCGCTGGCTCACGCGGCGCATCGACATCCCCGTGAAGCTGTTCGACCTGCGCGCGATGGGCTTCGAGCTGATCGGCGGGCGGCTGCTGCCGGACGGCACCGGCAAGAGCGCGCAACTGATGTACCAGGACGCGCAGGGCGTGCGCGTGACGGTCTACCTGCGCAAGCCCGAGGACGGCGCGCCGGTGGCCTTCCGCTACGAGCAGCAGGGTGAGCTCGGGATGTTCTACTGGGTCGAGTCGGGCGCCGGCTACGCGCTCGTCGGCGCATTGCCGAAGGCCACGCTGCTGGCGCTGGCGCAGGCGATCTACCAGCAGCATCCGGAAGTCAGCCGCTGACGGCCGGCGGCCCGTGCTCGGCGTCCAGCACCTGCTGGACCAGCGGGTGCTGGACCTTGCGCTCGGTGCCGATGGCGTAGAAACGCTCCTGCAGGTCGTCGCAGCGCTGCACCAGTTCGACCCCGTAGCGGGCCGACATCGCGGCATCGACCATCGCCGAACCCGGGAACAGGCCCAGCCCGGCGGCGGCGAACGTCTTCATCAACGCACTGTCGCCGAACTCGCCGGCGATCTGCGGCTGCAGGCCGAGCGATTCGAACCACCGGTCGAGCAGCGGGCGCAGGGCCGACTGGGGGGTCGGCAGCAGCACCGGCAGCGTGGCCAGCGAGTCCGGGAAGCCGCGCCGCGCGCGCGCCGCCAGTGCCGGCGGGCCGTACCAGGCAACGGCGCTGGTCGCCAGCAGGTGGTTGTACAGACGCAGGTTCGGGTTCGGGGGCGCGGGATGGTCGGCGAGCACGAAGTCCAGCCGGTGCAGCGCCAGCTCGCCCAGCAGGTGTTCGAAAGGGCCCTCCGGGCAGTGCAGCCGCAGCCCGGGGGCGCCGGTGACCGGGGCCAGCAACTCATAGACGACCAGCTTCGCCAGACCGTCGGAGACGCCGACCGCCAGCCGCACGGTGGCCGCGCCGGCGGCCGCGCGCACCGACGCCGGCAAGGACGCGCCGAGCCGGAAGATCTGCTCGGCCTGCCGCAGGGCCGCCTCGCCGGCCTCGGTCAAGGTCACCGTGCGACCGGCCGGCTTCAGCAGGGCCACGCCCAGCGCACGCTCGAGCGCCTGCAGCTGGACGCTGACCGTCTGCACCGCCACCCCGAGCCGCTCGGCGCCGCGGCTGATCCCGCCGGCGTTGGCCACGACCCAGAAGTAATACAGGTGCCGATAGTTGAAACCCGGGTCAATCATCAGCGTCTATCGAACAAAAGCTTCGTCAGTATGTGCTTTTTTCCGAAGTGTCACGGCTCTAAGGTCGATGGCGTTCCCAACCAGGAGGTGCCAGATGCAAGTCCAGTTCGACATTCGCCAACCCGACAGCCCGGGGCTGCGCCGGCAGGCCGAGCGCCGCCTGCGATTCGTCACCCGCCGATTGCGTTGGCTGGTGCCGCAGGCGCGTATTCAGCTGCGCGACATCAATGGCCCCCGCGGCGGCGTCGACAAGCGCTGTCAGGTGGAGCTGCGCACCAGCGGTGCGGGCACCATCGTCGTGACTGCCGTTGCGCGGCATTGGCACGAGGCGCTGGACCGGGCGCTGAACCGTGCGGCACGGTCGCTGGTTCGCGCCTGGCGGCGCGCGCGGATGACGCAGCAACACCGCGCCGGCCTACCGGCGTCGACCTGAGCGGAGGGCGTGTCGACATGATCCGAGCTTATGACCACAACAGCCCGCAGGCGGCGGCCCGTCTCGTGGCGCTGGCGATGTTCTCCGACGGACACCTCGATGCCAAGGAGCTCGAGCGCGCCGAGTCCATGGGCCTGCACGAGCAGCTCGGCCTGTCGCGCCGGGAGTGGCACACGGTGCTGCACGGATTGTGCAAAGACATGCTCGGCTGCACCCGGCTGACCTGGGCCGACGCTTGCACGGTCGACGCGCTGACACTGCGGCAGCTGCTGTCCGAGATCAGCGACCCGACCTTGCGCGAGCGTGTGCTGGCGCTGTGCCTGGCGGTCGCCGAAGCCGACCGGGTGATCACCGACGGCGAGGCGCTGCTGCTCGCCGCGGCGGTCGATCAATGGGGGTTGCCGACGAGGGCTCCGGCCGGCGCCGCGAACCGCCAAGCCCTGTCCTAGGCCTCGTCCCGGAGGGGCACGCGCAGTCCGACGCGTGTTCCGCGCGCGTCGGACTGCAGCACCAGCGAGCCGCCGAGGCGCTGCGCGCGTGCGCGCATGTTGGCTTGGCCGCGTCCTCCGGCCGCGGCGGGTCTGGACGCCTCACCGCCGCCGCCCCCGTCGTCGACGATGTCAAGGACGAGCGCGTCGGGTTCGGCCTCGCGGTGCAGCCGTACTGTCACGCGGGTCGCACGGGCGTGCTTGAGCACGTTGGTCAGCGCCTCCTGGGCAATGTGCAGCACCTGCAGCGTGTCGTGCGGCGCGATGGTCAATGCGCTGTCCGGCAGATCGATCCGCCAGCTCGTGGCCAGGCCGGCCTCGCGCAGCCGCGGGTCCCAACGGAAGCGGAAGTTGCCGAATGCGGCGCGGAAGTCCTGCTCGTCGGACGCCAGCGCCTCCAGCGCGATGCGCATCTGGTCGATCGCGCCGCGCAGCGTGTCGGACATCGCCGCGCTGTCCAGGGCGCCGCGTTCGGCGCGCGACAGCGAGGTGAACAGCTGCGCGCCCAGGCCGTCGTGCAGGTCGCGCATGATGCGCTGGCGTTCGTCGGTGGCGGCCTGCTCGCGCTGAAGCGCGGCGATGCGCTGGTAGCTCGTCGCGATCTCGCGTTCGCGCTGCGCGACGCGAACCTCCAGCGTGCGGTTCGACGCCTCCACCTCGGCCAGCGTGCGCACGAAGCGCATCGCCAGCAGCACGCCCATCACGACCAGCAGCAGGTTGGCGCCGTGGTGGAGCAAAAAGATGCGGTGGTCCGTCCAGTGCGGGAACAGCGCGCCGAGCACCGGCGAGTTCCAGGCCACCAGGTAGTCGTGCACGCCGGCCAGGAAGGCCAGCAGCACGGCCGCGGCGATCGCGATCGTCGCGCCGGTACGCTGGCGCCAGGCCGCCAGCAAGGTCACCACGGCCATCGCGAGCCCGATCGGGATCAGCCCGGCGACCCACCACCGGTTGGCCAGGTCCTCGCCGCCGAGCACGAAGGCCAGCGGCCCGAGCGCCCAGTAGCCGAACAACGCTCGGGTGACGATCGGGCGCGACCAGCCGGCCAGCGCCAGCGCGAACAGCGTCATCACGATCACGAAGCCGCCGGTGCAGGTGACGTAGAGCAGCCGCCACGGGTCCCACAGCGCGGCCGGCAGCGTGTCGAACGCGAAGGTCGTCGTGCGCAGCGCCCACAGCAGGGTGGCCAGGCCGAACAGGCCATAGAGCACTTCCTGCCGCCGGCGCCACCAGATCAGCAGCACGAGCAGTCCGACGACCAGGCCGCTGGCGATCGTGATCACCGGCACCACCCGCACCACCAGCAGCCGGCGGTCGGCCATGCGCTGCAACTCGACCTGCGGGCCGAGCACCAGCCGAGGCAGCATCGTCTGGTTGCCGCGGAACGCGGCGGCCGCGCGGATCAGCAGCACGTTGCCCTGCGGCTGCAACGCGCCGGCCGGCAGAGGCAGCAGCAGCGGCCGCTCCCAGCGCACGCGCAGCGCCGGCGTGTTCTCGGGCACCGCGGCCACCGGCGCACCGTTCAACCAGAGCCGGCCGCCGCCGTAGAAGTACGGCAGGTAGACCATCCAGAAGCCCGTCTGCGCACCGGCGTCGAAGCGCACGCGATACCAGGCCGCAGGGCCGTCCTGGACGTCGGGCAGAGGCACCTCGCGCCAGCGCGGGTCGTCCACGGCGGGCGCCTCGGTCTGGGTCGAGTCGATGACTTCGGCCCGCGACGGCTCGACCGGCACCGCTCCCGCGGCGGTGCAGACGATCGCCGCGAGGCTAGAGCAGACCCATCTGCGAAGCTTCATAGACCGCCTCGCCGCGCGAATGCACGGCCAGCTTGCGGTAGATGTTCTTCACGTGCGTGACCACCGTGTGCGGCGAGATCGAGAGCGTCTCGCCGACGGTGTCGAAGCTCAGGCCCTTGGCCACCAGCCGCAGGATCTCCGTCTCGCGTTCGGACAGCGGTGATGGCTCGGCGGGCGGCGTCTGCGCGGGCACCGGCGGCGTTGCGTCGGATCCGAC
Source organism: uncultured Rubrivivax sp. (assembly GCA_937975735.1). Lineage (GTDB taxonomy): Bacteria > Pseudomonadota > Gammaproteobacteria > Burkholderiales > Burkholderiaceae_C > Rubrivivax. The sequence goes on along the minus strand of CALJUI010000435.1, from coordinate 25,634 downwards.
GCGGAAGCGCTTGAGCACGCGGCGCGCGATGCTCGGGCTGATCGGCGAGCCGCCGGCGCGCAGCTCGTGGATCGCGGCGGCGATGCGCGGCCCCTTCGCGTCCTTCAGCAGGTAGCCGGTGGCGCCGGCCTCGATGCTGCCGATGACGTGGGCGTCGTCGGCGAACATCGTCACGACCAGGACGTCGCAGGCGGGGTGGTGCCGCGCCGCGTGGCGGATCAGCTCGAGTCCGCCGACGTCCGGCAGGCCGAGGTCGACCAGCAGCACGTCCGGCGGCTGGGCGTCCAGCAGCGCCAGACCGGCGCGGCCGGTGGCCACCGCGCCGATCAGGCTCAGCTCGGCGTCGGCCTGCACCGCGGCGCTGAAGTGCTGCAGGAATTCGGGCTCGTCTTCGACGATCAGGACGGTGGTGGGCATCGGCGCTCGCGAAGAGGGGGCGACCCATTCTGCGCGCCAGGGCCGCGCGCGGCCAGCGGGGCTTCTACCGCGAACGCGGGACCCCGCTACCGCCGACGCGGTATCGCCACGGGGGGCCGTGCTGCCTAACCTTCATCGCACCCCGAACCACCTGCCACGGAGCCCACCATGAACACCACGACCCGCCTCGCCGCCCTTGCCGCCTCGATCCTCGTGACCGTCTCGATCGTCAGCGCGATCGCCGAGTACGCCAAGCCGGCCGACGTGGCTGCGCAACTGGCGCTGCGCCAAGCCGGCCCGAACGCCGCGGAGGCCGCTCGCGCCGATCGCGCGGCGCTGGTGGCCGCCGTCGAGACCCGCTAAGCTGCCGCGGCACGATGCCTGCATGCCGCGCCCGCAACGACCCCAGGAATGCCGAGCCGTGGCCAGCGCGGCGCCGCCTCGCGCGGTGGATCGGCGGACTGGTCGTGGCGGGCGCCTGGCCGGTGCTGGCGCAAGACCGCGCGCCGGACAAGGTCTGCACGGTGGCGCGCCCGACGCGCCCTCCGCCCGGGCCGGCATCGAACCCCCCGCCGGTGGCCGCCTTCATCGACCGCGCCCGCAGCGCGCTGTCGATGCCGACCGCGTATTGGCTCGGCCATGGCGGCTGGCTCGCCGGCGAACCGATCCAAGACCGGCCGGGCCGGCCGATCGACCTGGCGCGTGGCGTCGTGTGCTTCACCTGGACCGGTCCGGCCTTCGCGAGTCGGGGCTGGACCTGGCGGCGGTGCCTCCGGTGGCCTGCGACTTCTCCGGCTTCATCTGCTGGGCGCTGGGCGTGGCGCGGGACCGTTCTGCGCTGGCGATCCCGGGGGGCTGGATCAACACCGACAGCATGCATGCCGACGCGCTCGGTCCACGGCGCCTGTTCGAGCCGCTCGAGCGGGCGGTGCCGGGGGCGCTGCTCGTCTACCCGAAACCGGACCCGCGCGACCCCGAGGGCGAGCCCGGGCACGTGGCCATCGTCACCGACGTCGATGACGCCGGTCGCGCCGTCGGCCTGCTGCACTGCGCGCCGTGCAACCTGGTGCTCGACCCGCCCGACGGCCTGCCGCGCAACGCGATCGCGATCACCGACACGCAGCTGTTCGATGGGCAGCCTGCGACCCGTGTCGTCATGTGGAAGGGCTTCGCCCGCTGAAGGGCCGTGCGCGTGGCACGGTAGAGTCCGTCGGATTCCGACGACGCCCACGGCGACCCTTGACCGCTGCTCCCCCGCCCCCGCCCACGCTGGCCCAGCGCGCTGCCGCGCTGCATCGCCTGGTCGTCGTCACGCTGCTCGGCTTCGCCTCCGGCCTGCCGCTGGCACTGACCGGCCAGGCGATGCAGGCCTGGCTGACCGCCGACGGCGTCGACATCGCGACGATCGGCTTCCTGAGCCTGGTCGGGCTGCCCTACACCTTCAAGTTCCTGTGGGCGCCGCTGATGGACCGCTTCGAGCTGCCGCTGCTCGGCCGGCGGCGCGGCTGGCTGGTGCTGACGCAGCTGGCGCTGGCAGGCACGCTGTACGCGCTGGCCTCGACCTCGCCGAGCGACTCGATCCGGCTGTTCGCGCTGCTGGCGGTGGCAGTGGCCTTCGTGTCGGCGTCGCAGGACGTGGTCATCGACGCCTACCGCACCGACGTGCTGCCCAAGCCCGAGCGCGGCCTCGGCGCGTCGCTCAACGTGATGGGCTACCGGCTCGCGATGATCGTCTCCGGCGGGCTGGCGCTGATCTGGACCGACCCGGCGCAGCAGGGCGGCTGGAGCTGGCCCGAGGTCTACCGCTTCATGGCGATGCTGATGGTCGGCGCGGCGGTGCTGTCGGCGACCATCCTGCCGCGCATCCCCCACCCGCAGCAGCCGACCAGCGTGGCGCGGCACGACGTGATCGGCTTCCTCGCGGTGGTGGCCGCGGTGGCGGTGGGCTACCTGCTCAGCGACCGCTTCGCGCTGCCGATTGCCAAGGCTCTGCTCGGCCCGCTGCTCGAAGGCGGCTCGCTGCCGGCGAACCTACAGAAGCGCTGGGTCGAATTGCTGGCACTGCTGCTGGGCATCGGCTTCACGCTGCCGCTGGCGGCCTGGGCAGCGCGGAGGGCGAAGTTCGAGACCCTGCTCGGCGGCCTGGCCAGCTACTTCAGCCAGCCCGGCGCGGCGGCCTTCCTGGCGCTGATCGTGCTCTACAAGCTGGGCGACGCCTTTGCCGGCAGCCTGATGACGCCCTTCCTGCTGAAGAGCATGGCGTACAGCCCGGCCGAGGTCGGCGTCGTCAACAAGATCATCGGCCTGTGGCTGACGATCGGCGGCGCGCTGGTCGGCGGGGCATTGATGCTGAAGATCGGCCTGTGGCGCGCGCTGCTGGTCTTCGGCCTGCTGCAGGCGGCGAGCAACCTCGGCTTCTGGTGGCTGGCGGTGAGCGGCCAGGGGCTGATGCCGGGGCTGGTGATCCCGGCCTTCGACTGGGGCTTCGTCAAGCTCGACGCCGCCACGCCGGTGGACGGCGGGCTGCTGATGGTGATCGCGTTCGAGAACCTGTCCGGCGGCATGGGCACGGCCGCCTTCGTCGCCTTCCTGATGAGCCTGTGCAACCAGCGCTTCACGGCGACGCAGTTCGCGCTGCTGTCGGCCTTCGCGTCGATCGGCCGCGTCTGGGTCGGGCCGCTGGCCGGCGTGCTGGCCGAGAGCATCGGCTGGCCGACCTTCTTCGTGATCAGCACGATCGTCGCGCTGCCGGCGCTGTGGATGCTGTGGGCGCTGCGCGGGCCGATCCGCGCACTGGAAGCCGACTCCTAGAATCCCGGGAACCGGCCCCGCCGCAGGCAGTCTGACCGCCATGAGCCTGACCCGCTTCCGCACCGACGCGTCGATCCCCGAGCCCGCGCTGGCGCACGCCAGCGGCTGCCGCTGCCCGCTGCACGCGCGGAGGCTGTTCACCGGCCTCACTGCCGGTCTGGCCGCCGGCGCGGCCTTGCCGGCGTTGGCGCAGGACGGCGTGCAGGGCGACGTCGGCAAGACCTCGCGCTTCGCCAAGCTGGTGCCGGCCGAGCAGGTGGAGCAGGCCGCTGCCGCGCAATACGGCCAGATGAAGCGCGAGGCCGCGCAGCAGCGCGCGCTGGCGCCGGCCAGCCACCCGCAGGTGGTGCGGCTGCGCACGATCGCGCAGCGCCTGATCCCGTACACGCTGCCTTGGAACCCGCGCGCGCGCGAGTGGAACTGGGAAGTCAACCTGATCGGCAGCAAGGAGCTGAACGCCTTCTGCATGCCCGGCGGCAAGATCGCGTTCTATTACGGCATCCTGCAGCGGCTGCAGCTGACCGACGAGGAAGTGGCCACGATCATGGGCCACGAGATGGCGCACGCGCTGCGCGAGCACGCCCGCGAGCGCATGGGCAAGACCGCGGCCACGCGCATCGGCGCCGGGCTGCTGAGCTCGCTGCTCGGCCTGGGCGGCGCCGGCGACGCGCTGCTGAACATGGGCGGCCAGCTGCTGACGCTGCGATTCAGCCGCGAGGACGAGAGCGAGGCCGACATCGTCGGCATGGAACTCGCCGCCCGCGCCGGCTACGACCCCGCGGCCGGCGTGACGCTGTGGCAGAAGATGATGAAGGCCGCGGAGGGCGCGCCGCCCGAGTTCCTGTCGACGCACCCCTCGGGGCCGTCGCGGATCAAGGACATCGAGGGGATGCTGCCGAAGGTGCAGCCGCTGTACCAGCGGGCGGAGAAGCCGCGGGAGCGGTTTTCGGCGCCGAAGGACTGAGGTGAGCGGCGCCTGAGCGCCGGACTTGCGTTGTAGGGGGGGCGCCTTGACCCTCCCCGATCACCGGGACACATTGCCGAGGGCCTGCCGGCCTTGCGTGATGCCTCGATGACGCGCTCCATCCAACGACCTTTCCCCCGCGTCTGCCCGACGCGCACGCGGGCGTGTCCCCAGAGTCCTTCCTTGGCACCCGGCTTCCGCGGCAGAACTCCCGGCTTAGGGGGCGCCTGATGGCGCCGGCTTCGCCGGGCCCGCCGAGCCTGTGTCTGACCCTGCTCGACCAGAGCGGCACCGTGTCGGCTTCGCTGACCGACTTTCGTGGGCTGGCTCGGTTCGGACAACGTCCGCTGCCGCCGCCAATGCTCGAGCGGCTCTTGCGCGAACCGCCGCCGGGGTCGGTGGACGCGCAAGACATCGTCGCCCGCGGCCGCGAGTTGTTCGACGCCCTGCTCCCGGATTCGATCAAGGATCCGTTGCGTCTGCATCGCTGCACGCCGCTGATCCTTCAACTCTCGCCGTCGCTGCTCACTCTGCCCTGGGAGCTGGCTTTCGATGGCGAGCACTTCCTCGGCGCGAAGTTCAGCCTGACCCGGCAGGTGGTCGACGAGCGTGCGGCGCCGATGAGCGCTCGCCCGCGGCCCCGCGGTGACTCGCTTCGGGTGCTGCTGATGCTCGACAACGCCGCCGACGAGTCCCAGTTCGCGCGCTTGGGCGCGCTGGCGGGGCTGGAACTTCGCCCGATCGTCGTTGGCCAGGTCGATCGCGAATCGCTGCTCGAGGCACTGGCCGCCTGCGACTGTGCCCACTTCGTCGGGTCGGTGGACGGTGATGAGGTCGAGGCGGGCGCGCGGCGCTGGTGGGCCGGGCCGCAAGCGCCCGACAGCGGTGAGCTGGCAGCCCTGAATCCGGCGCCAATGCTGCTGATCTCGCAGGACCGCGGGCACGCGTCGGCGCCGACGCATGCAAACGTGGCGTTCGCGACGGCGGCCAGTGGACGCGGCCTATGCGTCGTCGCCTGCGGCGCAGCGGGTGCGCCGGACGGGCGAATCGACTGCATCGAGCAGCTGTACCGTGGCCTGCTGCAAGGTCAAGCGATCGGCGACGCGGTGCGGATCGCGCGCGAGCAGGCGCTTGCGTCACTGGGCGTGCCTGCGCTGGCGAATTGGCGCGCCGAGTGCTACGGCGACGTCAGCACCGCAGTCGTGGCCTCGAGTGTGACGGCGCGGGCCGGCGACGACCTGCGCCAGCTCACGGTCATGTCCTTCGACCTTGTCGATTCAACGCGCTTGATGATCGAGATCGGCGCGGAGCGCTTCAGCGATCTGCTGCTCGAGTACCACCGGGTCGCCGATCGCATCCTGCGCGCCCACGGCGGCAAGGTCGACGATCCGCAGGGCGATGACGGATCGATGTGCTACTTCGGCTTTCCAGTCGCACACGAGGACGCCGCGCTGCGCGCATTGCGCGCCGGACGGGCGCTGCTCGATGCCGTGCATGCCATCGGCCTCGAGGCGCGGGTCGGCGTCGCCACTGGAAGTGTCGTCATCCGCAGCGGTCAGCCGGTCGGCCCGGCGGTGCATCTGGCCGCGCGCCTGCAGACCCTGGCCACGCCCGGGACGATGGTCGTCGGCAGGACGACACGCCAGATCGTCGGCGCGGCCTATCGCTTCCGGCCCTTTGCCTCCGAGGTCGAGCTGAAGGGATTCGACCATGCCGAAGCGCCCTTCCTCGTCGTGGCGCCGCAAGCTGACCAGGACGGCGGTGAACCGACGCTCGCCGATCCGATCGGCCCGCGACTGACGCCGCTCGTCGGACGCGAACGCGAGCTCCAGGCCCTGAGGGCGCGTTGGACGGATGTTTGCGCGGGCAACTTTCGCGCCGTGCTGCTGGTGGGAGACGCCGGGATCGGCAAGTCGCGCCTGGTGCGCGAGTTCAAGCGGCCGTTGCTCGACCAGCGGATGCAGGTCTTCGAGATCCGCTGCGCGCCGGAGCACCGCAGCAGCGCCTTCCGGCCGCTCGTCGAGGCGCTGCGCAGTCAGCTGCACATTCGTCCCGGGGACGGGCCCGAACAGGTGCTGCACAAGCTGCTGCGCCTGACGGCCAGGGACGGCACGATGGATGGCGAGGGCGGGCGGCGGCTGGCGGAACTCCTGGCCCCGTTGCCGGCGCCGTCCACGGCGGCCGTCGCGCCCGAACGACAGCGCCAGCTGACGATGGCGGCGCTGGTGGCCCTGGGCCTGGGCCAGGTCCGCAGGGCGCCAGCCTGCATGATCGTCGAGGACGTGCATTGGGTGGACCCGTCGACGGCCGAGTTCCTCGATCGATTCGTCAGTGCTGCGCGGGGCCTGCCATTGATGCTGTTGGTGACCCGACGCGAGCAGAACGGTCCCTGGCAGCCCACGGTGCCTTTCGACGAGTTGTGCTTGCAGACCTTGTCGCCCGAAATGGCACGCTCGATGGTCGTCGCCGTGAGCGGCGCATCGCGCCTGCCGACCGAGGTCATGCATCTGATCGCGGCACGCGCCGATGGCGTGCCATTGTTCATTGAGGAGTCCACCCGCATCGCGCTGGAGTCCGGTGCCGCGGGTGCCGTCGCCAGTGCAGCGTCCGCGCTGCCGGTGCCGTCGACGCTGCTCGATCTGCTGACGGCGCGTCTCGATCGGATCGGGCCCGCCAAGACCGTCGCCCAGGTGTGCGGCGTCATCGGCAGGTCCTTTCCGTTGCGGCTGCTCGAGGAGGTGCTGGCGCATCCGCAAGCGCCGCTTCCTGTCGGCGCCGTGCACGAGAGGCTGGCCGAACTGGTCGACGCCGGCCTGATGAGCACGTGGCAGGAAGGCGACGACCGGCGCTATGCATTCCGGCATGCGTTGATGCGCGACGCTGCCTACCGCTCGTTGCTCGAACGCCAGCGACTCCAGTTGCACCGCGTCGTCGCCGAGGTGATCGGCGCGAGATTCGCCGAGCTGGCCGCCGACCAGCCCGAAATGCTGGCCTTCCACCACACCGAGGCCGGCATGGACGAGGAGGCGCTGCGCAGCTGGGAAGCCGCAGCACGACATGCGGCGTCGCGCTCGGCGCACGCTGAGTCGATCAGCCATGTGCTCAGCGCTTTGGGCGTTCTGGCGCGGCGTCCGCCGGGCGCCGAGCGCGATCGCATCGAACTGCGCCTGCAGCTGCTGCTGGCGGCACGCCTGATCGCCACCGAAGGCTACGGCGCACGCCGTGTCGAGACCGCCTATCTGCGCGCGGCCGAGCTGGCCAGCGCACTCGGCGACGACGTGGCGGCGATGAAGGTCCTGCTTGGGCTGGAGGGCTACCACTTCATGCGCGGCGACTTCGCGGCAGCCAAGGAACACGCCGCGAGGGCGCAGGCGCGACTCGACCGGGCGGCGCCGATCTTCCGCGTGCAGGTGCAGTGGGCGCAGGCCAATGTGCTGATGCACGAAGGCGAAATGGCCGCCGCCGTGCAGAAGATGGACGCCTGCCTGGCCGCGTACGACCAACTCGAGCATCGGCCCGAGGCCGTGCAGGACCCGGGCGTGATGTGCCTATGCTACTCGGCCTGGTCGAAGTGGCAGCTCGGCCAGCCGGACCAGGCGCTGCAACGCGTCGAAGCCGTCGTCGAGCGTGCCGAACGGCTGCATCACAAATTCAGCCTCGGCGAGGCCTATGGGTTCCGCGCCGCTGTCCGCCACTTTCGCGGCGAGAACCGCGAGGCGATGGCCAGCGCCGACCGCGCCGTGGCCCTGTGCGAGGACGCCGGCTTCGTCGTCTGGCTGGCCCACGCGCGCCTGATGCGCGGGCGCATCCGCGCCGACCTCGGCGACGTTGCCGGTGGCATCGAGGAGATGCGCCAGGGCTACGAATCGTGGGCCGCCACCGGCGCCGTCGTGACGACGCCGTTCTACCTCGCGATGCGCGCCGAGGGGCTGGCGCTGGCCGGGCGCCACGACGAAGGGCTGGCGCTGCTGGCGCAGGCCCAGGCCACGGTAAACCGTACCGGCGAGCGCTACTACGAAGCCGAGGTGCGCCGCCTGACCGGGCAGCTGACGCTCGCCGCCGCGGAACGCGCGGGCCTCGATCGCCGGGTCGAGGTCGAAGCAACCTACTGGCACGCGCACGAAATCGCCAGCCGGCGCCAGCTGCGCTCGCTGGCGTTGCGCAGCGCGCAATGTCTCGCCGAGTTCTACCTCGGCGACGGCCGCGCGCAGCGCGCCGTCGAGGTGCTGCGGCCGGCCCTGGAGGCGATTTCGGAGGGCGCGCAGACGCGCGACCTCGTGAAGGCGCGGTCGCAGCTGGCCGACGCACAGGCCGCGCTTCGGCCAATGGAACAAGGGAGGACCCGATGAGCAAGCTCGACGCGTTCGAACAGGCAAAGCGCGAGGATCGCAATGCCATGCTGTTCGGCTGGCTCAGCGACGACAACGATCGGCTCGCGCTCTATGCCGATCTGCGGGCAGCGGCTTTCCCGATCCTGCGCTGCCCGAGCCTCGCTGGCGACGGCAAGGAGGACGTCTACCTGCTGTCGAGCAAAGCCGACGTCGTCGCGGCCCTGAAGGATGGCAGCGTCAAACCCTATGCCGAGCTCGGCAGCGGCGGCCGTTTCATGCTCGGCATAGATGAAGAGCGACCGCACGACGCCCAAAGGGACTTGGCCGACGAGGCATTGCATTTCGACTCCGCCGTCCTGCGTGAAGCGGTGGAGTTGGCGGTCAAGCGCGCGCTGGTCTGGCCGCGCCTGAACACGCCCTTCGACCTTGTGACCGACTTCGCCGAGCAGGCGGCGCTGCGCTTCATCGTCCTGCTGTTCGGCCTGCCGGTGCGCGCGCACGCTGCGCTGGAAGGGCTGATGCGCGCAGCCTACCGGCGGCTGAGCTTCCAGATCGTCGGCCGCCACTTCGTGCCCGACCAGCCGCCGCCGCCGGAGGTCGGCGCCCGCCTGCTCAGACTGCACAAGGACCTGAACGGGCAAATGCGGCAGGCGATGGGTCTCTATCCGCAGCACCCGGTGGAGCGTGACGACGGCTGGCAACACAAGACGGTGCTCGACCAGCTTGGCAAGATGCCCAGCGCCGACGACGCCGCGATGATCGCCCTCGGCCTGATGGCCGGCACGGTCGGCAACATGCGCGCCGCGATCGCGATCGCGATGCAGGCCTTCTTCAACCCGCCCGACGATCAGTCGCCGACGCTCGAGCACGCCATCGATGCGGCGCGCAACGACGTGAAGGGACTAGAGACGATGATCATGGCCGCGCTCGTCAGGCAGCCGCCGGCGCCCTTCCTCACCCGCCTGGCAACCGACAAGCTGAACCTGACGTTCAGCGAGAACGGCAAGGATCACCCAGTGCCGCAGGGCGCCTATCTGCTGCTCGCCCTCGGCGCTGACGCCGACGAGAAGCTCGTTTTCGGCGACGCGGCCGGCGGCCTGATGCATCGCTGCGTCGGCGAGCGCCTGGCGCGGCCGCTGATCGTCGAGGCAGTGCGCGAGCTGCTGTTGCTGCCCGGTCTGAGCCAGGTGATCGATCCGGTCGGCGGCAAGCCCAAGCCGCTCGTCAAACGCTGGGGCGCGATCTGCGAGAGCTACCCGGTGCAGCACCGGCGCGCACAGAAACTCGTGCAGCAGCCGCTCTACGTCGTGCTGCCGATCAAGCCGCCGGTGGAGGAGAACGCGCGCATCCTGATGCGGCTGACCCGCGACGGCGCCCATGTCGTCGAGGAGGCGCTGCGCAAGTCGCGCCACGTGCACTTCGCCTGGTTCAACCTGGCCGAGAACGGCACCCACCTGGCGATGACGACCGTGTTCGACGGCGACTTCGACGCCTACATCAGGCACTTCGCGCTCACGGTGCCGCTGTTCGACACCCAGTTCAAGTACCTCGACTGCGACCAGCCGACGCCGATCACGAAGTACCCGAACGAGTTCGTCGCGACGATCAAGCGCTACAACCGGGCGCCGCTCGGCGGCTACTTCTTCAGCGCCTACCCGACGACGACGGTGGCCGACGTGCTGCGCGAGGACGGACCATGAGCGACAACGATTGGAAAGGACCGCGCGACGAGGTCCAGAAGCTGGCGCTGTGGGGTTACCGCTCGCATTGCAGCCTGCACTTGGTGCTGACGGTGGTCGACGCCGACCGCGCGCGCGCCTTCATCCACGCGGTGCTGAACGACAGACTTTTGACCTTCGGTGACGGTGGCGCCAACCGCGACGCCCCGGGGTTGAACCTCGGTTTCACCTACCGCGGCCTGGCCGCGCTCGGCCTGCCGGTGACGTATCTTGATGCGCTGGCGGCCCGCTCGCCGGCATTCCGCGAAGGCGCTGCATCGCGCGCCGCGCGCCGGCTCGGCGACACCGGCGCCAGCGCCGCCGAGCGGTGGGAGCCGATGTTCGCGGCCGACCGCGCCGAGGTCGTGATCTCGATCCACGACGACCGCATGGGCGACGTCTACGCCAAGGCGAAGGCACTGGAGGGCCTTGTCGCCAACGCTTTCGACGGCTGGGACAACGGGAGGATTGAGGCGGCGCACCTGGGACCGGACCGGGACGACCGGCGCGTGCACTTCGGCTTCCGCGACAACCTGTCGCGCCAGCGGATCGTCGACCAGCTCGACCTCGACGAGAAGGAGCGGCGCAAGGGGTTCGGCGACCACCTCGCCGGCGAACTGCTGATCGGACATGACAGCGACACCGGCTTCGATCGCTGGAGGGTGCAGGGCCCGGTAACCGACAAGGCGCGGGGCTTCTTCGCCAATGGCAGTTTCGCCGCGCTGCGCAAGATTGCGCAGGATGAAGTGGCCTTCGCCGACTTCCTGATGCGGGCGAAGGCCTCGGTCGTGGGCCAGGGGGCGTCGCCGCTGTCGGACGACCAGCTGAAGGCCAAGCTCTGCGGCCGCTGGCCGGACGGCGCGGTCGTCCGGCCCTGGTCGACGTTGGCACAGAACGAAACGCCCGAGCCGGATTTCGCATTCGTCGCCGACCCGCAGGGTTATCCGATCGACCCCGACGGCATCGGCTGCCCGTTCGGCTCCCATCTTCGACGAACCAACCCGCGCGACGACCCGCTCGCGCCGCCGCAGCTGCGCACGCTGTTCCGCCGCGGCATGCCGTATGGCGCGCCGTACAAGGGCAAACCGGACAACTCCGAGCGCGGCCTCGTCGGCCTGTTCTTCTGCGCCAGCCTCGACGAGCAGTTCGAAGTCGTGATGAGCGAGTGGGTAGAGGGCATGCCGATGAGCACGAAGGGGCGCGGGCGCGCCAAGGATCCGCTGATCGGCCACCACGACGACCCCGACGCAAAGTTCCACATCCCGCGCGACGGCGCACCCGATCTCGTCATCGGCGGCTTCGACAAGCCCTTCGTGACGACGCGCGGCACGCTCTACGCGCTCTACCCGAGCCTGAGCGCGCTGCGCGAGATGACGGAGTTCAAGGGCGGCCGCAAAGCGCCGGCCGAGGCGCCGGCGCCATCGAGCGGGCCGTCGCGATCGCCGCGCAAGTGGGCCGCCGGTGCGCCACCTGCCGAGCCGGCCGCCAAGGCTGTCGATCGAGCCAGCGACGACACGGCGCCGGTCGACCGCTACTGCGACCTGGTGATGGAGGGCGGTGTCACGAGCGGCGTCGTGCACATCGCCGCCGCCGCGCGCCTGGCCCGTTACTACCGCTTCCAGTGCATCGGCGGCAGCTCGATCGGCGCTTTCGCCGCCGCGCTGACCGCCGCCGCCGAGTACTGCCGCCGCAAGGGTTCGATGGCCGGCTTCGAGCAGCTCGAGGCGCTGCCGAAGGCGCTCGGCGACGAGGTGGACGGCAAGACACTGCTGGAACGGCTGTTCAACCCGCAGCCGGCGATGCGCCGGTTGTTCGCGGTCTTCCTCGCGGCCACTGGGGGCGCTTCGGTCGGGCCGGCGTGGCGCGCCGCACTGCGCGAGGCCTGGTGCCAGTACGGTGGTGGGAGGGCCTGGGCCGCGGCCGGCTGGACTGCGCTATGGGTGCTGGGCGTGTGGATATGGCTCTGGGTTTGCTGGCCATCGTTCCGCGAATCGCTGGAACCGACACTGTCTGCAGGCAGCGGCATGCTCATGTTGCTTGGAAGCGCGCTCGCGCTCGTCCCGGCGTTGGCGCTGACCAGTCTGGCCTTGCTTGTCCGCGGATTGGTGCGAGACCTTCGAAGCGTCCCGGACAACGGCTTCGGGCTGTGCCGCGGCGGCGAGCCGGCGGGCGCCGACGGCACGCCCGATCTGGCCCAGTTCCTTCACATGACGCTGCAGCGGGTTGCCGGGCTCGGCCCCGACGATGCACCGCTGACCTTCGCGCAGCTGTGGAGGGCGCCGGGCGGTCCGCGCGAGGTGCTCGACGACCCGAGCCCGGCGTCCGAGCATTCGATCCATCTCGAGGTCTACACCACCAGCCTGACCCAGGGCCGGCCCTTTCGGTTTCCGCTGCCGGATCCGAATTCCGACGACCCGGTGCGCCTGTACTTCCGGCGCGAGCTCCTCGCGGACTACTTCCCGCGCGACGTCGTCGACGCGATGGTCCGAGTTGCCTCGCCCTACGAGCCGAAGCCCGGCCCGTCGAACCCGAGCGCCGTGAACGAGAGATGGCTGGGGCTGCCGGCCGGTGAGCTGCCGGTCGTGGTGGCGGTGCGGATCGCCATCAGCTTCCCCTTCCTCGTTTCGGCGGTGCCCCTTGGCGCGATGAACTACGAGCCCGAGGATCGACCCACCGGCATCGAGCCCTGCTGGATGAGCGACGGTGGCCTGTGCAGCAACTTCCCGATCCATCTCTTCGACAGTCTCGTGCCGCGCTGGCCGACCTTCGGCATCGCGCTGTTCGAGGCCGGTCGAGTCAAGCGCGACCCTTGGCTGCCCAACTGCTTGAACCAGGGGCATGGCGACACCCGCTACGGCGGCATGGACGAGCGTCGAGGTCGGCTCGCGCGCCTGGGCGGCCTGGTCACCGCGGCAGCGCTGGCGGCCTTCCGCTGGAACGACCGCGCCACCCTGCGCCTGCCCGGCGTGCGCGACCGCGTCGTGCGCGTTTTCCTGAAGGAAGGCGAAGGCGGGCTCAACCTGCGGATGAAGGACAAGCAGATCAACACGCTAGCCGACTACGGGCGCCAGGCGGCGCATCAACTGATCGCCAAGTTCGCCGTGCCCGGCAGTCCGGGCTGGCCCGAGCAGCGCTGGGTGCGCTGGATGCGGTTGCTGGGAGTGCTGCAGTCCGAGATGAAGGGCGTGCGTGTGTCGGCGCAGCACGCGCCGCACACACAGGCGCTGCGCGACCAGATCGAAGCGGCAGCGCATGCACCCCCGGCGCGCAAGCTGTTGCGCATCGACGACGACCAGAAGCGCCGACTTCTCGAACTTCTCGACGCCCTCGAGGCGCTCGAACGCGCGACCGACATGTACGGTCCGCCGCCGTACGTGCCCATACCGCGTTCGGTCCTGCGCGTGCGCCACTCCCTCTGAGGCGGGCCCGGCCTCACCAGCGCGGCGGCAGCGCCTCCCCGAGCCGCCAGCCCTTGCCGGCGGGCACGGCGTGGCCGCCGCGTTCGAGGTCCTTCATCAACCGACTCACCATCGGCCGGGAACACCCCAGCCGATCTGCGAGCGCCTGGTGCGTCAGCCGTTCCTTGATGAGCCGCGTGCCGTCCCTCCGCGTCTCGGCCATCGACTCGAGCAGCAAGCGCAGCCGCCCATACACGTCGTTCAATGCCATCTGCTGCGCACTCAGCGTCGCCGCCCGCGCCCGCCCGATCACCTTGGCCAGCAGCTCGAAGGCAAACCCCGGCCGCTCCGCGATGAAGGCCTCCAGCGTCGGCCGCGCGACCATCGCGCATTCGGCCTTCTCGATGACCTCGACATTCGCCGACCGCGGCCCGCCGTCCAGGCTCATCTCGCCGACGTACTCGCCGGGCCCGTAGGTGCCGTAGGTGATCTCGCGGCCGTTGTCGCCGCGGGAGAACGCGCGCAGGCGACCCGACACGATGATGTAGATCGCGTCGCCCACATCGCCTTCCTCGATCAGGATGCGCCCCTTCGCATAGCTGCGCCGCACCCCTCGCTCGGCCAGCGCGCGCAGCGCGTCGCTGGCGCCGGGAAGCTCGATCATCGCTGCCGCCTCCGCTGTTCTTGTCCTTCGACCGGTGGATGACGCGACGATGGTAGGACGCGATCCCCTCCCTTGTCGATGACCCGGCGCACTCGCTCGCCGATGCTGGATGGACCCGCCACTCCCCGGAGTCCACCATGTCGACCGAGTCCCTTCAACTGAAACCCGTCGCCCCGCTGGCCCGCCTGGCCTGCGCCGCAGGCTCGATGGTCGCCACCGGCTTCATCGTCGCCGCGCTGCTCGGGGCCTTCCACGGCCAGTCGCCGTCGCAATGGCTGCGGCCGTCGCCCGAGCTGATGGAAATGGCCGGGCTGTGCCAGGACCTGCCCGGCCGCGCCGAGCGCACCGGCTGCCTGAAGCGGGTCGTCGCGGCGCGGCTGGCCCGCGAGCAGCAGGCCGCCACCGCGGTCGCGCACGTGCCCTGATCGAGGTGCCGTTACCAAAGGAGAAGGGGCCCGGCAAGCCGGGCCCCTTTTTCGTTGCCGTCTGCGTCGGCTACTGGCGCAGCGCCGGCACCATCGGCGGCAGCGCGGCCACCAGGTGCACCAGCGCGTTGATGCTGCCGACGCCGGTCTTGTCGCGGATCGCGCCGATCTGCGTGCGCACGGTCGACAGCTTCACGCCCTGGTGCTGGGCGATCTCGACCGGCGCGACGCCCTGGCCCAATGCCTGCAGCACGCGGGTCTCGGCGGCGGTCAGCGCGAAGCTGCGCGCGAAGCACTCGATCGACAGGTCCTCGCAGACCTGGGCCTTGCCCAGCACCACGGCAGCGATGTGCTCGCCCACCGGCACCACGGCGGCGGTGTGCAGCGCGTCGTCGCGGCCCAGCGTCAGCAGCCGGCGCAGGTCGCGTTCCGCCGCGGCCTGCAGGGCCTCGTGCAGCGGCCCCAGGTCGCGCGCCTCGCGGGCCCGCAGGCGCTGGTCCAGCAGCTGCAGCGGGTGGCTGCCGCTCAGTGCCTGGCGGGCGCGGTGGTTGGCGTGCAGCACGGTGGCGTCGGCCTGGGCGAGCACGATGCCGTAGTCCACTTCGTCCAGCGCCCGGGCGAGCACGCGCGTCAGCGCGCGGTCGGTGTCGGCGTCGCTCTGCGCGTCGTCGTTCAGGGGCGTCATCAAGTCGAGCATGGTCTTGTCCTCCGGTGATTCGGTGCCGGAAGCGGGGCCGCCGGTCACCGTGCCTGAAAGGTAGGGACCGGGGCGTCGCGCAGGCGGTGAATGTGACCCATCCGCCTTGTGCGAAATTCACCTCCCCCGCCGGGGGGACGGCCGGCGCGACGCCCCGCGATACCATGCCTGGCCGCAAGCAAGAACAACCAAGGCAAGGGGGCAGACCCAGATGCGGGTGCTGATGGTCGACGACCACGTGCTGGTGCTGCAGGGCGTGCAGACGCTGCTCGCGGTGCTGGCGCCGCAGATCGCGGTCGACACCGCCGCCGACATGACCGTCGCGCTCGCGCGGCTGACGCGGCGCCGCTACGACCTGGTGCTGCTCGACTGGCACCTCGACGGCGCGCGCGGCGAACAGACCATCGCGCAGCTGCGCGCCGCCGGCTGCGCGGCGCGCATCGTGGTGCTGTCGGGCGATGCGTCGGCGGAGGTGGTGCGCCGCGCGATCGAGCTCGGCGCCAGCGGCTTCCTGCCCAAGCGGCTGGGCTCGGACCAGATGCTCGCCGCGTTGCGCACCGTGCTCGACGGCGGCGTCTACGTGCCGCCTGACACCGCGCCCCCCGCCCCGCGCGATGGCTAGGCGCGCGAGCGCCTGGCCGCGCTGACCGAACGGCAGGCGCAGATCTACCGCGCCGCCGCGCGTGGCGTGCCGAACCGGCTGATTGCGCAGGAGCTCGGCATCGCCGAGTCCACCGTCAAGACCCACCTCGCGGCGGCGTTCGGCGCGATGGGCGTGCGCAACCGCAGCGAGGCGGCCTGGCAGGCCGCGCGCGAGGGCTTGCGGCTTGACTGAACCGCCGGTCGCCGCGGACCGCGAGGCGAGCGAGCACCTGGGCGTGCTGCAGCGCCAGCTGGCGCGGCTGCCGCTGGCCTACGGCGTGTTCGACTTCGTCATCGTCTGGCTGCTGTGGCGCGAAGGGCTGGCGCTGGCCGCGCTGGCCTGGCTGGTGGTGTACCTCGGCGTGCAGGGGCTGCGCTGGCAGCGGGCGCGGCGTGCACTGGCCAGCGACGACGGCGACGCGCGCCAGACATTGCAGGCCCTGGGCGTGGTGATGGTCGCGCTCGGTGCCTGGCGCATCGTGCCGGTGCTGCTGCTGTTCTCGCGCCCGGCGCCGCAGGCCCAGGTGCTGCTGACGCTGGTCTACCTGGGCATGGCCTCGGCCGCGGTGGTCACCGCCGGCGGTCGCTGGCGCACCTTCCTGGCCTGGGCGGTGCTGGCCTGCGGCAGCCTGGCCGCCGCCTGGGCGTGGCAGGGCACCGCCCAGGGCTGGGCGATCGCGGTGATCATCGTCGCGCTGGTCGCCACGCTGACCGCCTACGTGCACGACCAACAGCGCACGCTGGCGACGATGGTCCGGCTGGTCCACGACAACCAGCGGCTGGCGGCGGCGCTGCGCGCCGAGCGCGACCAGGTCGCGGCGGCGAGCCGGTCGCAGACGCGCTTCTTCACCGCCGCCAGCCACGACCTGCGCCAGCCGCTGCACGCGCTGTCGATGAACGCGAGCGCGCTGGCGCTGCTGGCGCGCGACCAACCCGACCCGCGCCTGCGGTCGATCAGCGACGGCATCCAGCGCTCGCTGGGCCATGGCCAGGCGCTGATCGACAACCTGCTCGACATCGCGCGGCTGGACGCCGGCGCGGTGCAGCCGGAGTGGCAGCCGGTGCCGGTGGCCGAGCTGCTGGCCTCGGTGCGCGAGGCCTTCGCGCCGATGGCCGACGAGCAGGGCCTGTGGCTGCGCCACGAGGTCGACCCGGACGCCGCTGCCGCGGTGCGCGCCGACCCGGCGCTGCTGCGCCGCATCCTGCACAACCTGGTGGGCAACGCGATCAAGTACACGCCGCACGGCGGCGTCACGCTGCGCGCGGTGGCGGCGGACGCCGGCCGCGTGCGGCTCGAGGTGGCCGACACCGGCCCGGGCATCGCCGCCGACGACCACGAGCGCGTGTTCGGCGAGTTCGTGCAGGGCGAGCACGGCGTGCACCCGGCGCGCGAGCGCGGCCTGGGCCTGGGTCTGGCGATCGTGCGCCGCATCGCGCGGCTGCTCGATGCGGAGCTGCAGCTGCACAGCGCGCCGGGTGCCGGCACGCGGGTCACGCTCGAGCTGGCCGCGGCGCCGTGGCAAACGGTCACATGAACGGCGGGGTGCGGCAGGCATACTCGTTCGCACGATGACCGAGCTGCTGCTGATCCGCCATGCCGAGACCGACTGGAACCGCCAGATGCGCTTCCAGGGGCACAGCGACACGCCGCTGAACCCGCGCGGGCGCACGCAGGCCGAACGGCTGGCGCAGCGCCTGCTCGACGAGCCGATCGACCTCGTCGTGACCAGCGACCTGCAGCGCACGCGGCAGACCGCCGAGCCGCTGCTCGGCCTGCGCGGCCTGCCGAGCAAGGCCGACCCGGTCTGGCGCGAGCAGGCCTTCGGCCTCTTCGAGGGCCTCGACGCGGCGACGATCCAGGCGCGTCACCCCGAGCTCTGGGCCGCCTGGCTGCGCCACGAGGCCGACCTGGCCCCGCCCGGCGGCGAGAGCAACCGCCAGTTCCACGCCCGCGCGCTGTCGGCGCTGCGTGGCCTGGCCGAAGCGCACGCGGGCCGGCGGGTCGCGGTGGTCACCCACGGTGGCGTGCTCGACATGCTGTGGCGGACCGTGCACGACCTGCCGCTGTCGGGGTCGCGCGCCTGCGCGATCCCGAACACCGGGCTGAACCGGTTGCGCTGGGACGGCGAGCGGCTGCAGATCGTCGACTGGGGCGACGCCGCGCACCTCGAGGGGCTGGCGACGGGTTGAGGCGGCCGTCGGGGCCCTACTCGAGCAGGTCCATCTCCACCCGGATGAAGTCGCCGCGGTAGGTGAGTTCGCCGAGGTAGATCACGGTGCCGTCGGGCGCGCAGACGACGCGACGGACCTCCGCCACCGGCGAGCTCACCGAGATGTTCAGCGCGTGCGCGGTCTCGGCGCCGGCGGTCGCGATCGTCAGGATCTGCCGCGCCGAGCCGATATGCACCGCGGCCAGGTCCATCAGCACCGGGATGATCAGCTCGTGCCGGAAGCGCTCCGGCGCCAGCGCGAAGACCCGCTCGTCGAGGTAGGCCGCGATGACCGAGGTGGCCTGCCGCTCGCTGGCGTGCACTCGGCGCAGGAAGTGGTAGGCCGGCGCCGGCGTGCCGTCCTCGGGCGTCAGCCGGGGCGTCGCCTGCCCCTCCTCGAGCGGGATCAGCCGCGGCGCGAGCTCCCGGTAGAGCTCCGCCAACCGCGTCAGCGAGGTCTCGACCCGCATGCGCGGATGGGTCTCGGGCTTGCGGCGCACGAAGGTGCCCTTGCCCTGTTCGGGCGACAGCAGCCCCTCGCGCTTGAGCAGCTGCACCGCCTGCCGCACCGTGACGGTGGCGACGCCGAACTCCTCGGTCAGCGCCGGCAGGGTCGGGATGCGCGCGTCGATCGGCCAGATGTCCTTCACGATGCGCTCGCGCATCACGTCGGCCAACTGGGCGTACAGGGGGCTCGTGCTGTGGTCGAAGAAGGCGGACATGGTCGAAGAGTCGGTGCGCCGGTGCCCGGGAAAACCTGGGCTAGGCAAGTCTGATTAACTATAGAAAGATAGCCACACTGCGCAATGGGCGCAGCAAGCACGGCCGATGCGGCCGACCAAGGGGGCTCCCATGCGACTGCCAATCCGCATCCTCTTCCTGTTCGCGCTGTGCCTGGCCTGGCCCATGGCGTCGTGGGCACAAGACTATCCCAACCGGGTGGTCAAGCTCGTCGTCCCCTACCCGCCCGGTGGCGTCGTCGACATCACCGGCCGGCTGCTGGCCGAGCAGCTCGGCCGCGAACTCGGCGGCACGGTGATCGTCGAGAACAAGGCCGGTGCCGGCGGCACGATCGGCGCCGACCACGTGGCGCGGTCCGCCCCGGACGGCTACACGGTGCTGCTCAGCGGCGCCGCGACGCATGCGATGGCGCCGTGGCTGTACAAGCAGCTGCCCTACGACCCGGTGAAGGACTTCGTGCCGGTGACCCAGGTCACCGAGGGCCCGCTCGCGCTGACCGTCAACGCCGCCACCGCCAACGCCGGCAGCCTGGCCGAGTTCCTGGCGCTGCTGAAGACCAAGGGCGACGCGGTCAACTACGCGTCCAACGGCAACGGCACCTACCCGCACCTGTCGGTGGCGCTGCTGAGCCAGGTCGTCGGCGTCAAGCCGGTGCACATCCCCTACCAGGGCGGCGGGCAGGCGGTCACGGCGCTGATCGGCAACGAGGTCATGTTCTCGCAGAACCACATCCCGATCGTTCAGGCGCATGTCAAGTCGGGCCGGCTGCGGGTGCTCGCGACGACCGGACAGAAGCGCTCGGCCACGTACCCGGATGCGCCGACGCTGAAGGAGGCCGGCATCGACGTCGTGGCGTCTGCCTGGTTCGGCCTGTTCGTGCCGGCCGGCACCCCGCCGGCGATCGTCGAGCGGCTGCACCAGGCCACCGCCGCTGCCGCGAGGTCGCAGATGCTCAAGGAGCGGCTCGCCGCGCAGGGTGACGAAATCGTCGTCGAAGGCCCGGCCGCCTTCCAGGCCTTCCAGGCCGCCGAGCTCGCGAAGTGGAAGGCCGTCATCGCCGGCGCTGGACTGAAACTGCAATAAGCCATGAGCCGTCCGAACATCATCCTGATCATGACCGACCAGCAGCGCGCCGACACGATCGGCGCGCTGGGCGCGCCGTGGATGCGCACGCCGCGACTGGACAAGCTGGCGAACGAAGGCGCGGCCTACACCGAGTGCTTCGTGACCTCGCCCGTGTGCGTGGGCGCGCGCGCGAGCCTGTTCACCGGCAAGTACCCGCACGGCAACCAGGTGTTCAGCAACTTCCAGCCCTGGGAGCCGACCTGGGTGCGGCTGCTGGCCGAGCAGGGCTACCACTGCGTGAACATCGGCAAGATGCACATCAACCCCTACGACGCGCCGGGCGGCTTCCACCAGCGGCTGATCATGGAGAACAAGGACCGGCCGATGTTCCTGGAGGAGCGCGACCGCGCCATCTACGACGAGTGGGACAAGGCGCTGCACGCGCGCAAGCTGGTCAAGCCCTCGCGCTACAACCGACATGCCGCCGACCCCGAAGGCTACAAGCGGGCGCTCGGCGCGTTCGAGTGGCACCTCGATGCCGACATGCACCCGGACCACTTCATCGGCGACACCGCGTGCTGGTGGATCGGCGACCGCAAGAACACCGACCCGCTGTTCCTGCAGATCGGCTTCCCCGGCCCGCACCCGCCGTACGACCCGCTGCCCGAGGCCCTGGCGGCCTACGCCGACGTCGACCTCCCGCTGCCCGACGTGACCCCGCAGGAGCTCGACGCGCAGCCGCGCGCGCAGCAGCAGCTGCGCGACAACATGATCGAGTTCAACTTCGACTCGATCGCCTGGCGGCGCAACGTCAGCCGCGAAGACCTGCTCCGGCTGCGCCGGCACTACGCGGCCAACGTCAGCATGATCGACCACCAGGTCGGCCGCATCCTCGACGCGCTCGACGCGCGCGGCTACCTCGACAACGCGCTCGTGATCTTCAGCTCCGACCATGCCGACGCGCTGGGCGACCACGGCCACATCCAGAAGTGGACGATGTACGACACCGTCGTGCGCGTGCCGCTGATCGTCTGGTCGAAGAACCTGCCGGTGCAGGCCGGGCAGCGCGACGAACTGGTGCAGATGTTCGACATCGCGCCGACGATCCTCGAGGCGGCGCAGCTGGCGGTGCCGCCCGACTTCGAGGCGCGCTCGCTGTGGCCCTCGCTCGAGCGGCGCGACGACCACCAGCCGCGCGACGCGGTGTACGCCGAGCTCGCGCGCGACCACATCCAGACCGGCAGCGAGTTCATCCTGATGCGCCGCGACCGGCGCTGGAAGATCGTCGTCTACCTCGACGACACCGACGGCGAGCTCTACGACCTGGAGGCCGACCCGGACGAGGTGCGCAACCTCTGGAACGAGGCCTCGCTGCGGGCGATGCGCGAGGAGCTGCAGGACCGCTGCATGACCTGGCTGGCCCGCGGCGCGCTGACCGCCAACCGTCGGCCGGGTCGTGCCCCGCAGCGCGCGATGAAGATCTAGGGCCTGCCTAGCCCGCCGCCGGCACGATCGGCGCCACCGGCTCGGGCGCGAGCAGCGAGCCGTCGCGCAGGCCGCGCAGCGTCGCCGCGCACAGGCCCAGGATCACGATCGACGCCAGCGCCAGCAGCGCCGGTCCGAGGACCGCGAGCGCGCCGCCCGGGGCCGCCAGGCGCAGCGTCAGCGCGGCCAGCGCGGCGAGCGGGAAGGACAGCGCCCAGTGCGGCAGCGAGAACGGCAGCGCGGCGATCGCCCGCGCCTGCGCGCCGGCCCAGAACAGGCCGAACAGCGCCATGCCCCAGCACATCCAGGCCAGCAGCGGCGGCATGTCGAACTGCAGCAGCGCCGTGCCCACCACCGCCGGCGGCGCGATGACGATGAAGGCGGTGGGTTTGAGCCGATCCGGCCACGGCCCCTGCACCGCCAGCCGCGTGATCATCAGCACCAGCACCACCGGCCAGAACAGCAGGCCGACGCCGAACTGCGCCGCCGACCACTCGACGTGACCCAGCGGCACACCGGCCAGCGGCACCAGCACGTTGCCGACGATCGGGATGAACAGCGCCGGCGTCACCGAGGCCCACTGCAGCCCGCCGGCCTTCGGGCCGCGCCACCAGCGCGACAGCATCCACAGCGTCACCGCCCACTGCGCCACGCTGCCCAGCACCCACGCCGCACGGACTGGCGCACTGGGCCCGGTCAGCGCGATGCCGACCGTCGCCACCAGCAGCAGCGCGATCGGGATCGCGGCGATGAAGGTGTGACGCACCGGATGCATGGCGTCCTCGCGCCAGGCCTGCGGATGGCGCCAGGCGCGCAGCAGCGAGCCGACCGCCAGTGCGGCGAACACCGCGGCGGCCAGCACGCCGATCACCATCGCCACCGCGCCGGCCATCTCGCCCATCAGCGGCACCGCCCGGTGCCAGGCCAGCGACAGGCCGGCCAGGCCCATCACCAGCGAGAACCAGCCGGGGAAGAGGTACTTCAGCGGCGTGGCCTGCGTCGTCATCGCGGCCTCACTTCAGGACCTGGCCTTCGGCATCGCGCACCCGCGTCGTGACCGGTATGCCCTGGCCGACGCTCTGCGTCACGGTGCAGAAGGCCTCGAACGAGGCCAGCACGCGGTCGAGGTGCTCGAGCCGTGCCGCCGGCACGCCGAGCGTCAGCGTCGCGTCCATCGACAGCACGCGCAGCCGGCCCTCGGCATTGCGGCCGATCTGCGCCACGACCTCGGCGCGGATCGGCTCCGGGGCCTGCTTGAACTTGCGCAGCGCGAACAGCAGCGAGTCGCTCAGGCAGTTGCCCACCGCGGCGGCGAGCAATTGCACCGGCGACGGCCCGGCTCCTTGGCCGAGCGGCGGCGGCTCGTCGCCGCGCAGCACCGGCACGTCATCGCCGAAGCGGATGTCGAACTGGTAGTCCTGCACCTGCTGCAGGTGCACGACCTCGGTCTTGTCGCTCATCGATGTGCCTCTATCGGACCTTGCCGAGCAGGGTCTGGACGTCGTCGAGCACGGTCGCCAGCCGGCGCCGGCGCGTGTCGTCGTCGCCCAGCCCGTCGCCGAGTTCCTGCTCCATGAAGCACACGGTCATGCGCACGTAGGTGCTGTCCAGCGCCTTGCGCACCGCGGCCATCTGGCTGGCGATGTCCAGGCAGGGCTGGTCTTCCTCGATCATGCGCTGGATGCCGCGCAACTGGCCCTCGGCACGCTTCAATCGGTTCAGCAGGTCGGTGCGGGTCTTGTCGTCGGTCAGCATGGACATGGTGCAGCCCTCGCGCGGGGTCGGTTCGGCGAATGCCGCCATTGTGCCGGCCGCCTTCAGCGCGCGCAGGCGCCGGCCGTGGTCGGCACCCCGAGCTTCTTCAGGATCGTCGCCAGCGGGCACAGGTTGGTGAAGCCCGACTGGAACAGGTTGACGCCGACGAAGGCGGTGAAGGCGAGGAACCAGGGGCTGACGAACAGCGGGCTGGCCTCGACCCCGAGGGCGAGCGAGAGCAGCACGAACAGGCCCGCGAAGACGCGGATGTAGCGGTCGACGGTCATGGGAGTTTCTCCTTGAGGGGGTTGAATAGAAGGGGGGTCACTTGTCGGTCAGGCGCACGATGCCGAGCGCCTTCAGCACGTACTTCTCGTAGACGGGTTCGGAATTGCCGCTCTTCATCTTGGACAGGAAGTACTTCTCGAAGGCGATCTTGGCCAGATGCACCCACTTGCCCTTCTTGAACCAGTTGACGTTGCGCGGCGGGATCTGCGGCAGCGCGACGAAGGCGGCGCCGGTGTCGCCCATGTCGGCCAGGCAGATCGCGTTCCAGGTGCCGGTGGCGGTGGCCGGCTTGCCGGCCAGCTCGTCGGCGATGTTGTGCGCGATCGCGCTGACCATGCTCTCGATCATGTAGCCGGTCTTCGGCGCCCCGGTGGGCACCGGCGTGGCCTCCACCGGCGGGATCGCGACGCACACGCCGGCCGAGAAGATGTTCCTGAAGGCCTTGCTGCGCTGGTGCTCGTCGATCAGGACGAAGCCGCGCGGGTTGCACAGCCCCGGCACCGCGGCCACCGGGTCGACGCCCTTGAAGGCCGGCAGCATCATCGACAGCTTGAACGGCAGTTCGTGCTCGCGCTTGGGCTGACCCATGTCGTCGAGTTCGGTGGCGAGGAGCTTGCCGGCCTCGACCTTGGTCGTCTTCGCATTGACGACCCATTTGATGTCGTGGCCGCGCAGTTCGCTCTCGAGCATGCTCTTGCTGTCGCCGACGCCGCCCAGGCCCATGTGGCCGATGTACGGCTCGCTGGTTACGAAGGTGATCGGCACCTTGTGGCGCAGCTTGCGCTTGCGCAGGTCGGCATCGACGATGAAGGCGAACTCGTAGGCCGGGCCGAAGCAGCTCGCGCCGGGCATCGCGCCGATGACCATCGGGCCGGGATCCTTCAGGAAGTTCTGGTAGTCGGCCCAGAACCGCTCCGCGTGGCCGACGGTGCAGACCGAGTGGGTGTGGCCTCCGTGCGGCCCGGCGCCGGGCACCTCGTCGAAGCTCAGCTTCGGCCCGGTCGTGATGACGAGGTAGTCGTAGTCGACCGTCTCGCCGCCGTCGACCGTCAGGCGGTTCGCGCCGGCGTCGATCGCGGTGACCGGCTTGCCGATGAAGCCGATGTCCTTTTTCGCGAGGTAGGGCGCGATCGGCAGCGTCACCGCGTCGCGCTGGCGCCAGCCGACCGCCACCCAGGGGTTGGACGGCGTGAACTGGAAGGTGTCGGTGGCATTGATCACCGTGATCCGGTGGTCCTTGCCGAGCAATGCGCGGATCTCGTAGGCCGCGGGCATGCCGCCGAGGCCTGCGCCCATGATCACGATGTGAGCCATGTCAGTCTCCTTGTGGCGCCGCAGACGCCTCGATGCGGCGCCGGTTCACCGCGTAGTAGAGAACCGGGATGACGACCAGGGTCAGCAGCGTCGAGACGAAGATGCCGAAGATCAGCGAGATCGCCAGGCCGTTGAAGATCGGGTCGTCGAGGATGAAGAAGGCGCCGGTCATCGCCGCCAGGCCGGTCAGCGCGATCGGCTGCGCGCGCACCGCGGCGGACTGCACGACGGCGTCCTTGAAGGCCACCCCGCGCGTGATCTGCAGTTCGATGAAGTCGACCAGCAGGATCGAGTTGCGCACGATGATGCCGGCCAGCGCGATCATGCCGATCATCGAGGTCGCGGTGAACGGCGCGCCGAGCAGCGCGTGGCCCGGCATCACGCCGATCACCGTCAGCGGGATCGGCGCCATGATGATCAGCGGCGTCAGGTAGCTGCGGAACTGCGCGACGACCAGCAGGTAGATCAGGATCAGGCCGACGGCATAGGCCGCCCCCATGTCGCGGAAGGTCTCGTAGGTGACCTGCCATTCGCCGTCCCACTTGATCGCGTACTGGCGGTAGGGGTCGCCCGGCTGGCGGATCCAGTACTCGCCGAGTTCGCCGGTGCCCGGCAACGCCGCGTCGGCGACCCGGCCGCGCGCGCCGAACAGGCCGTACAGCGGCGAGTCCCGCGTCGCGCCGCCGGCGCCGACATCGGCGAACACGTA
>CALJUI010000434.1 GCA_937975735.1 uncultured Rubrivivax sp. | reverse complement strand
AGGAGGGCGAATCGGATCATGGTCGAAGGGCCTTCGGTTTCTTCATTCGTGCGGGGGGTGGTTCTTGTCGAGCCGGTTCAGCTCCTCGCGCAGGTCGCTCACCACCTGCTGCAGCGCTTCGAACTCGGCTTCCTTGCGGGCCAGGAAGCGGCGAGTCAAGTGAACCTTCTCGGCCAGGCCGGAAGGCGTGAGGACGTAGGCGTAGGACGACTTGCGGCGACTGTTCTTGAAGTTGCGGATTTTCAGCAGTCCCTTGTCGAGCAGGGCGTGCAGCACGTAGTGGGTCTTGCCCAGGCTCAGCCCGAGCTGCTCGGAGATCTCACGCTGCGACATGTCCGGGTTTGCCGACAACCTTTGCAGGATGGCGAGCCGCGCCGCTTCGATGTCGCCATGCGCG
This sequence comes from uncultured Rubrivivax sp., assembly GCA_937975735.1. Lineage (GTDB taxonomy): Bacteria > Pseudomonadota > Gammaproteobacteria > Burkholderiales > Burkholderiaceae_C > Rubrivivax. The sequence goes on along the minus strand of CALJUI010000434.1, from coordinate 5,085 downwards.
ATCCACGCTGCGGCGCCCGGCTCGCTGGCCGGATGGCCGGCACCGCTCGGTCCGTTGCCCATACTCCCGACGCTTGTCTGTTCAATGGTTGAACAGATTGTACGTTACCCCAGGCGGCATGCTTCGGGGCGCGGAATCCCCCGCCTGGCGTCACGATTCAGGAGCGACCGATTCGCTGTCGCTCCAGGGCCTCGGCCAGCCGAACATCATCGCCTCCGGCCCTGATCGCCGCCCAAAGGAGGACGGCGGCGACGAGCACGACGAAGGTGGCGAGCAAGGTGGCCAGCGTGATGATCGCCCGCTTGGGCTTGCTCTTCCACTCCGGCACCTGGGCCACGTCGATGACCTGGATCAACGCGCCCTCTCGGCTTTCGTCGAGTCGCGCCAGTTCGAGCTGGCGCGCCAGCAGCTCGAACAGGGTCTCCTGGTACTTGAAGTCGCGGTACTGGGTGACGTAGTCGCTGCCTTCGCTCGGTGTCGAGCGGCCCTCCAGCCGAGCCAGTTGCGCACGCAGCGCGCCGAGTTGCGCCAACTGCTGCTGCACCTCGGGCGCGCTGTCGGTCAGGCCGCGGCGCAGCGTCTGGAGCCGGACTTCAGCGGCGGTGACTTCGGCGCGAAGCTGGGCGTAGCCCTCCGCGGCCGCCTTCGGCTCCGCCTTCAGCGCCCCAGGGTTGAAGCCGCTCGACTGCAGTTCGCTCTGCGCCTTGGCCAGCCGTTCGGCCACTTGTTGCAGTTGCACCTCGAAGAAGGCGCGCCGCTGCTGCGCCTCGGTCAGCGCGAGCTCGGCACTGAGCAGCCTCAGCTCTTCGACGTACTGGTTGGCCATGCGGGATGCCCGCTCGGGCTCCCGGTCGTCGACTTCGATCGTGATCAGTCCGTCCTTCTTGCCGATCGCGATGCGCACGTGAGCGCTGAGGCTCTTGCGGGCCTCGAACCGGTACTTGGACTCGTAGGCCTCCATCAAGCCGAACTGATCGATCATGCGGTCCGACACCCTGACGCTCTGCATCAGCGCGACATAGAGGTCGGACGGGCTCTTGAGACCGCCCACGCCGCCAGCCAGACCGGCCAGTGCGCCCAGCTGGCTCAATGCCGCGGTCGCCGCACTCTGCGGCTGCTGAGGCGGCATCAGGCTGGTGCGCGCCGTGAAGGTCGGTGGGATCAGGTGGCTGATGCCCAGGGCCAGGAGGGCGGCAACCAACGGTCCCAAAACGAGCAGTTTGCGGTGCAGCCACAGCGCGGCCAGTCCGTCGACCACCGACATGGCCGCGCCATCAGGCTCGTCGCTTTCCGCGCCGGCGACAACCTCCGCGGCGCTCATCGCGTCGCACTCACCAGCCCGGCAATCCCGATGCCGAACTGGTACAGGATCTGCGTCCAGTCCTTGGCCGACTGGATGAAGGTGGTCTTGTCCATCTCCTCGGGCACGAACAGCGTGTCGCCCGGCTCGGCGCGGACCTCGCCGATGCGGCTGCTGCTGGCGAACCAGGCGTCGCCCCCTTGCTGCCGCCCACTGACGACCTGGCCGTTGGAGCGGACGACGAAGATGCTGCTCTCGTCGGCACCCTTGGTCGGTCCGCCGGCCAGGCGCAGGTAGTCGCCGAGTGCGCGGCCGTCCGAGTACAGGTAGCTGCCGGTGTTGAAGACGCTGCCGAACACGCCCACGGTGGTCGGCCGCGGCGGCACGTAGAGACGATCGCCGTCCTCGACGACCAGCGGCGGAAGGTCGTTCGCGCCCGGTGCCAGCTGCAGCACGACGCGCCCGTTGGGCTTCAGCGCGCGCAGTCGCTCGATCAGCCGGGCCGTCGCGGCCGCCTGCGCCTCGGTACTGGCGGCCTGCTCGGCGGTCGACAGCCGCTGGGTGCCGCGCGCGCGGGCGAAGTCGGTCTCCAGGTCGCGCAGCGCGCGGTCGTAGTTCTCCTGCTGGGTGGCGCGGACGCTTTCGCGCGTGAACTGGGTGCCGTAGACGAAGGCGGCCGGCGTCAGCCCGCCGGCGGCGGCCAGCGCGTCGAGCAGGGTGCTGTCGGGCGACAGCACGTACTCGCCCGGCCGGGCGACCTCGCCGTCGACACGCACGCGCTTGTTCTGCTTCTGGATCGACAGCACCGCCTCGGCGGCGCTGAAGGCGCGCAGCACGTCGCCCTGGCTCAGCGGCAGACCCTCGTCGCGCGGCAGCGCGAGCTCGGCCACGCGCTGCGCGGTGCGCTCCTGCAGCCGCTCGATGGCGATGCGGCTGCGGTCGGCCACCGCCGAGAAGCCGCCGGCCATGCGCAGCGCGTCGGCCACCGTCTCGCCGGAGGCCATCTCGACGATGGTCGGCCGGTTCACGCTGCCGATCACGCCGCCCTGCGTGCCGACCGCGCCGACGTGGACGACGTCGCCGGCCTGGATCAGCCGGTCGGCGGAGCGGTCGCCCTTGAGCAGCAGGTCGTAGAGGTCGAAGCGCGCGATCACCGCGCCGCCGCGCTTGAGCTCGATCTGGCGGAAGCTGCCGGCCGCGGAGGGGCCGCCGGCGCGCATCAGCGCGCCGACCACGGTCGACAGCGCGCTGACGGTGTAGGTGCCCGGCTTGATCACGAAGCCGGTGACGAAGACGCGGATGCCGCGCAACTGGCCTAACGAGGCGCTGAGCTGGAAGTTCTTGAAGACCTGGGCGACGCGCTTCTCCACCACCGCGGCGAGTTGATCGGCGCGCACACCGCCGACCTGGATCGCCCCGACGCGCGGCACGCTGATGCGCCCGCCGCGGTCGACCACCAGGCGCAGATCCGCGTCGACCGAGCCCCACAGCGTGAGCAGCACCTCGTCGCCGGGGGCGACGACGTAGTCCGGCGGCACCACCGGGCTCAGCGGCTCGCCGCGGCCGTCGAAGCTGCCGGCGACGAGCTCGGCGCCGAAGCGGCGGATCTCGGCCTGGCCCTCGGCGACCGGACCGGCCAGGTTGCGCACGAAGCGCTCGAATTCGCCGGGCACGTAGACCGGTTGCTCGATGCGCGTCGGCACCTCGTCGGGCGACGTCTGACGGCCGGCGGGGGAGGGCCGCAGTCGGGTCGGACCGTCGGCGTCGGACTTGGCGTTCGACGGCGGCATCGCGGCCGCTGCCGGCACGTCCTGCGCCAGCGTCGTCACCTGTGCGAGGGCGCCGACGTTGAACGTGCCGATCGACAGCGCGAACGCGAGTCCGACCAGCCAGTCTCGGCGCGGCAGAAGGATTCGAAGCATGAGGCGACGGCGGAACGGTGTGGTGGCGGCGTGCGGGCGATCGGCGGATGGCCGCTTCGGGCACGGCCGACCGGGTCGAGCGAGCCGACGATTCTAAGTGAGCCGGGAGCCCGGGCCCGGGCGTCGCCGATAATCGCGCCCATCATGCTGGTGCTGATCACCGCCTTCGCCGTGTCGCTCGTTCTGACGCTCCTGATGGTGCGTGCCGGCAAGCGCCATGGTCATCGTCTGCACGACAACGACCTGTCGGGCCCGCAGAAGTTCCACGCCGCGCCGGTGCCGCGCGTCGGCGGTGTCGGCATCTTCGTCGGCGTGCTCGGCGCGGCACTGGTGCTGTCGCTGACGACGCCACGCTCCGGCCCGGTCGCGCTGTGGCTGATGCTGTGCGCGGTGCCGGCGTTCGCCTCCGGGCTGCTCGAGGATCTGACGAAGACCCAGAGCCCGCGGCGGCGGCTGTTCTTCACGGCGGTGTCGGCCGCGCTGGCGATCATGCTGCTCGACGCAGCGATCGAGCGCACCGACATCCCCGGCCTCGACTGGGTCGTCTCGTTTCCGGTCGGCGCCGCGCTGGTCACCGTGCTGGCCGTGGCCGGTGTCGCGAACGCCTTGAACATCATCGACGGCTTCAACGGCCTGGCGTCGATGTGCGCGGTGCTGATCCTCGGCAGCCTGGGCTACGTGGCGTTCCAGGTCGGCGACAACGTGGTGATGTGGCTGGCCGTCGCCGGCGCCGGTGCGCTGCTGGGCTTCTTCGTCTGGAACTTCCCGCTCGGGCTGATCTTCCTCGGCGACGGCGGCGCCTACTTCGTCGGCTTCTACGTGGCCGAGCTGGCGATCCTGCTGCTGCATCGCAACCCGGGCGTGTCCCCGATGTTCCCGCTGCTGGTGTGCATCTACCCGATCTTCGAAACGCTCTTCTCCATCTACCGGCGGGTGGTGCTGCGCGGACGCTCGCCGGGCATGCCGGACGGCATCCACCTGCATTCGCTGATCTACCGCCGCGTCATCCGCTGGGCCGTGGGCGACCGCAGCGCGAAGGCGCTGACCCGCCGCAACTCGATGACCTCGCCCTACCTCTGGGTGCTGTGCATGCTCTCGACGATCCCGGCCATGTTGTTCTGGAACAACACGGCGGTGCTGGCGGGCTTCCTGCTGCTGTTCGCGATCAGCTACGTCGGGCTGTACTGGCGCATCGTGCGCTTCCGGGCGCCACGCTGGATGCGCTCGCTGGGCAGCCGGCCCGTTCCGCTGGGGCGGGAGGATAATAGGCGGACATGATTGATTCCCCCACTGCCGACGCCGCCGAGGCGACGGCCGCCGTCCAGGCCCGCTTCGACACCCTCCCGCTCGACCCCAAGCTGCTGCGCGCCGTGGCCGACTCCGGCTACGAATGGATGACGCCGATCCAGGCCAAGGCGATACCGCTCGTGCTCGCCGGGCGCGACATCATGGGCGCGGCGCAGACCGGCACGGGCAAGACCGCCGCGTTCACGATCCCGCTGCTGCAGAAGATGCTGCGGCACGAGAACAACAGCATGTCGCCGGCGCGTCACCCGGTGCGCGCGCTGGTCATCGCGCCGACGCGCGAACTGGCCGACCAGGTCGCGGCCAGCGTCGACAAGTACGCCAAGCACACCTTGCTGCGCTCGATGGTGGTCTTCGGCGGCGTCGACATCAAGCCGCAGACCGCCGAGCTGCGGAAGGGCGTCGAGGTGCTCGTCGCCACGCCGGGTCGGCTGCTCGACCACATCGAGGCGAAGACGGCGATCCTGAACCAGGTCGAGTACGTCGTGCTCGACGAGGCCGATCGCATGCTCGACATCGGCTTCCTGCCGGACCTGCAGCGCATCCTGTCCTACCTGC
>CALJUI010000433.1 GCA_937975735.1 uncultured Rubrivivax sp. | reverse complement strand
GGCGATCTCGATTTCCGTTTTCATTTCGGCCAGCTTGAAGCGGGAGTTTTGGAATTTGCCGATGGGTCGGCCAAAGGCGGTGCGCTCCTGGCAGTAGGCGATGGTCATCTCCAGGGCGGCTTCGCAGGCGGCTACGGCGTCGCGCTCGCACTTTCCGAGAAACGAGGTCTTGGCCGCGCCGGCGAGCTTCTTCTCGGCCGCGGCATCCTGGCAGGTCGGGCCTTCGGCGAAGGCAGCCGAGGAGGCGACCAGCAGCGCGGCCATGAGGGCGGTCTTCAACATGTCGTGCTCCGCGAGGGGGTGATACCGAGGGCGAGTCTATCGCCGGACCAGTACTCGAAACGCCAGCGGCAGCGGTCAGTCAAGCAACCCATCACGGCAGGTCCTGCCAGCCGTACGCGGTGGCGTGATGCCGGTACTGCGCGGGCACCTCGATGCCTTCAGCCCGCAGGCGCATCGCCGCCTCGCCGATCCAGTTCGTGCCGATGCCTGCGGCCTCGGCAGCATTGCTGGCGGCGAAATCGGGCTCGAGATCGATCTTGTACAAGAACTCCGCAAGCACACACGCAAACGGCCAATGGAACAGCACAGCACCGCTGGCGACACGCAGTGCCTGCTGTCGGTTCCCGTTGATCACCTCCGGCGCTCCGACGGCGTGCGTGAGCAGCCGCTCGGTGAGCTCGGTGATCGCGAGGTGCACGACGGGCGCGTCCGGAATGCCCAGCTTGCTCGTGGCCTCCGAGGACTGGTACGGAAACGCCGGCGACGCATCGGTCAAGCTGTTGCCCAACCTCATGCCCCCTGTGTCGAGTCACTCGTTGAGGCTGAGCATGAACCCGCCTTCAACAGGCAGGCAAGACATGCGCGCGTCTCCATTGAAGTACGGCCGCCAGGTCATCTCGCCGTCGACATGAAACGCTCGCCAGCCCCGCATCTCGAGCGCCGCGTCCAAGTGCGAACAGTACGAACGCTCGCGCTGGTTCGTGAGGAAAACCGTCACGATGGGAGGACCATCCCAGTTCTTGGTGAAGTACCGCACCTCGTCGCAGATCAGCCAGTCCTGCGCGTCCAGCGATTGGCAGAGGCCGTCTGCCACGGGCTTCAGCCTGTGCTCCGCCTGGGTGAACGGCTCAGTGTTGCCGAGACGGTCCGAGCACCCAAGGACGAGAGCGCAGCAGGCAATCGTCGCCAGGTGACGCGCCAAGGCCAATGAGCGCCGCTCCGCGACCATGTACGTGTCAGCCACCCTCGGCCGGCCGCGCGTCGAACACCTCCGCCGGCGCGACCTTCAGCAGCGCCTTGGCCTCGTCCATCGTGCCCAGCAGCCACAGGTCCACGTCGGCCAGCTCGATCGGGATCACCGAGCGCTTGTCCTGCTCGTCGGGCCCGAGCTTCGGGTCAGGCTTGTGCATGCGCGACATCAATGGATGGTCGTCGGCGTTGATCGTGAGCATCGTATAGCTCTCGACGATCTCGCCGGTGGTCTTGTCGGTCCAGGTGTTCCACAGCCCTGCCAGGCCCCACAAGTCGCCGTCGGCGCGACGGAACTGCCACCACACATTCTTCCCTGTCTCCCAGCAGGGCTCGTCGAACGACTCGGCGGGAATGATGCAGCGCTGCCCGCGCGCCCACGGGTACTTGAAGGTCGCTTTTTGTGCCAGCTCCTCGGAGCGTGCGTTGTTCGTCGAGAACCTGAGCTTCGGCGACTTGGCGAAGAAAGGCACCAGGCCCCACTGGCCGATCACCAGCTCACGCTCGCCGGCGCGCTCGTCGGCGTCCTTCGAGCGTGCGCGGATGAAGGCACCCGGCGCGCGTGGGTAGACGCCGGCACGTCGCCATGGCGTCGGCCCTTGGCGCGCGCCGACGTGCCACAGACGCTCGATGTCAGCGGCCTCAGGGGAAACGTAGCGATTGCACATCGGTGATCCTGGACCCAAGCGGGACTTGAGCCCGACGGGCTCGAAGCATCAAGCCACGGCACCGATCAGCTTACCGCCTGCGCGACGACCCGCCTGAACGATGCCCGGTAGTCGATCGGTTGCAGCTCCAGGTGGCGTGAGACATCGCCTCGCAGCATGTACATCGCCGGCGACTGCCGAAACTGGAACAGCCGGTACAGGAAGAACGCATCACCCGCCTCGCGTGAGAAGTCCAGCTCGTTGCGGCTGATGATGAAGGACGACGCATGCCCTGCATTGGTCGTCTTCACCTCGATGTAGCGTGGCGTGTCGCGATCGTCGTAGGACAGGATGTCGTAGCCAGCGCCGTCGCCGCGGGTCTCGGAGATCCACTCCACACGCTGGAACAGATCGCCCTGCCCCGCGTCGCCCAGCCGCCTTTGCTCAAACTGCAGCGCCCACTGCTCCCCGGCCCGCCCAAGCTGGCGATTGCGGTCATCCCGAGCGGCGTAGTCGACGCGACGAGGCAGCCGCATGCGCGGCGCCTCGGGGGCCAGACCGGCCACCACCTGAATGGCGGCCGGGTCGACAAGCACAGCGCGCAAGCCGCGCTCGGCCTTTGGCGAGAGCTCTTCGAGCGCGTCGATCACCGTGCGCAGGGTGTCGCCGCGCTCGCTCACGAACTGCTGCACCGCCTTGCGCAGGAGCAGCTGCGCATGTCCACGAGGCTTGTAGCCATTGATGTAGGGCAGATCGAGGCTGTGCAGCACCGCCGAGATGTTCTGGTACTTGAGTTCAACCGCCGCCTTGCTGCGGCCTGACAGCTGCCGTCGCAACGCCGCGTTGAACTCCGTCTTCTTGTACGGGCGCTGACCCGCCTCGAGCGCGAGCATCTCGAAGTAGGAAGCGACGGTGGACTTCACCTCCTGCTCGGTCCAGTCCTCGCCTCGCAGCACCACCTCGAAACCGAGGCTGCGGAGCTTGGCAGCCACGGTCGCCTCGCCGCCAGAGAAGTCCTCAGGTCGCAGGGCAGGCCGGCCCGGGTGTTGGTAGGCAAACGCGGCACCGACGATCGCCTTCGAGTCGCACAGTTCGCCGGTTGCCGGGTTGCGGACAAGGTAGCCACGCGAGCGGCCGAACCCATAGTGCTCAAGGAAGCGCTGCCGCCCCAGGCGCGAGAACTCGTCCAAGGCGGCCTGCACAGCCAACGCACTCTGAAGCTCGGACAACGCCACCGCCATGCTCCGCTCCCCCCGGCAGGTCGAACCGTCTTGCGACGTCCATGCGTGCGGATTCTCGGCACAACCGCGTTGGTCAGCCAGTCCCCGAGCCCAGGGGCGAGTTAGGCTGGTGATTCGCGCTCGCCGCGCCCTGCCCTAACGCCGAGTCAGGCTCTGATTCAGCAGCGTCGCCAGGCGGTCGGCCGCCAGCGCGAGTTGCTGGACCACGGTA
>CALJUI010000432.1 GCA_937975735.1 uncultured Rubrivivax sp. | reverse complement strand
CTGCACACCGTGCGCGGCCGCCTCGACGAAGAGCCGGAAGGCCGCGGCCTGGCGCTGCGCGTCCAGCGCCTCGCACTGGTCGATCACGGCCAGCGTCCACGCCGGGCCCAGCGTCCAGGGCGCCAGCGCCTGCGCGTCGAAGGCCGCCGCCAGGCCGCCGGTTTGGCGCACCTGGTGCACGAGGGCGCCGAGCAGGTGGGTCTTGCCGCTGCCCGCCGGCCCCCAGAGGTAGACCGGCGCGGCCGGCATCGCGAGCGAGCGCAGATGCTGCACCGCCGCCGCGTTGGGGCCAGTGAGGAAACGATCGAAGGTCGGCTCGTGCTCGACGCCGATCGGCAGCGGGATCTGGCGCATCGGCGTCAATGCAAGGGCCCCTGCCCGCCGCGCCAGACCTGGACCTGGCGCAGCAGGCCGGCGGCGTCGTCGGCCTGCGGTCGGTGCGCGAGGTACTCGCTGATGTCGTCCAGCGCGCGGTCGATCCGGCCGAGTTGTGCGAGGACCAGCCCGCGGTCGCGGCGCTCGTCCCAGGCCTCGGGCAACAGGATCACCAGCCGCTCCATCACCGCCAGCAGGCGCGGCGCGTCGCCGGCGCTGCGGTGGATCTCCTTCAGGTTGCGCAGCAGCCGTGCGATGACGTCGCGCGGCGGCGCGGCCTGCAGAAACAGGCCCAGCGGCAGTTCGTCGTCGCCGCCCAGGCCGTGGTGCGCTCGGTAGGGCTGCAGCCGCTCGTCCAGCGCGTGGCGTGACAGCGACTCGCCGGTGAACGGGTCGATCACGACCTCGCCCTGCGGCATGTGCAGCTTGACGAGAAAGTGGCCGGGAAAGGCCACGCCCGCCGCTTCCAGCCCGGCCTGCAGCGCCAGTTCGACGTAGACCAGCGCCAGCGTGATCGGGATGCCCCGCCGGCGTGCCAGCACGTCGGGCAGGTAGCTGTTGCGCGGGTCGTAGTAGTCGTTGACGTTGCCGGCGAAGCCCAGCTCCTCGAAGAAGTACCGGTTCAACGCGCGCAAGCGCTGCATCGGCCCGGCGTCGGCGGGCAGCCGCCGGCACAGCTGCAGCGCCAGCGCGTCGATCTCGGCGAGCACCGCCTGCGTGTCCAGCGCCGGCGCCTCGTCCTGTGCGACGGCCACCGCCGCCTCCAGCACCGCGATCGAGTCGTCGTCGGCCACCAGGGAGGCGAAGTAGTCGAGCGCCGTCGGCGTTGCGAAGTCGAAGGGTCCGCTCATGCCGCTTGGAGTTTAGGTCAGCCTCGCCGCATGAACTGGGCCGGGCGCAGCCCGGTGAGCGCCAGCACGCCGAAGTACAGTGCCGCGGCACCGGCCAGCACGGCGCCGATCAGCAACGCGCGCTGGCCACCCTGGGCCTGCAGCGCGATCCAGTCGACCTGGCGCGCCGCGACCGCCAGAACCGCCCCCAGTGCGGCACAGCCGACCACGACGCGCGCGCCGAACCCGAGCCAGCCCGGGCGCGGCGTGAACAGCCCGCGGCGGCGGAGCAGGATCAGCAGCACCAGGGCGTTGAACAGCGCCGCCAGACCGATCGACAACGCCAGGCCGGCGTGCCCCAGACGCGGCACCAGGAACAGGTTCATCGTCTGCGTCAGCACGAGCGCGGCGATCGCCACCCGCATCGGCGTGCGCATGTCCTCGCGCGCGTAGAAGCCGGGGGCCAGTATCTTCACCGCCACCAGGCCGAGCAGGCCCAGGCCGTAGCCCTGCAGTGCCCTGACCGTCTGCGCCACGTCCGCCGCGCCGAAGGCGCCGTAGTGAAAGAGCACCGACACCAGCGCGGCCGGGAACACCAGCAGGGCCACCGCGCAGGGCAAGGCCAGCAGCACCACCAGCCGCAGTCCCCAGTCGAGCAGGCTGGAGTAGTCGGCGGCGTTGCCGGTGGCGCGCGCCGACGCCAACTGCGGCGTCAGCACGACGCCGAGGGCGACGCCGAGCAGCGCGGTCGGGAATTCCATCAGGCGGTCGGCGTAGGTCAGCCAGGACACCGCGCCGACACCGATGTGCGAGGCGATCTGGGTATTGATCAGCAGCGAGATCTGCGCCACCGACACCCCCAGCAGCGCAGGGGCCATCTGACGCAGCACGCGCTGCACCCCCGGGTGACGCCAGGCCGCCACGATCGACGCCGGGCGCAGCCCGATGCGTGGCAGGCTGCCGATCGCGCGCAGCGCCGGCCGCTGCGCCGCGAGTTGCAGCACGCCGCCGGCCATCACGCCGGCGGCCAGGGCCAGGATCGGGTCCCAGCCTCGCGCCTCGAAGGCCGGCGCCCCGAACCAGGCCGCGGCGATGAAGGCCAGGTTGAGCAGCACCGGGGTGGCCGCGGGTACCGTGAAACGGTGCCAGGTGTTCAGGATGCCGGCCGACAGCGCCACCAGCGACATGAACCCGATGTAGGGGAACATGAAGCGAGTGAGCACCACCGCCGTGTCGAATCGCTCCAGGCCCGCGCCCATGACCCAGACCAGCACCGGCGCCCCGATCACGCCGACGACGCAGGTGGCCAGCAGCACCCAGGCCAGCACCGTGGCCACCGCATCGATCAGGCCGCGGGTGGCCTCGTCGCCCTCGCCGGCGCGGACGTTGGCCAGCACCGGCACGAAGGCCTGCGCGAATGCGCCTTCGGCGAACAGACGGCGGAACAGGTTGGGAATGCGAAAGGCAACGTTGAACGCGTCGGTCGCGGCGCTGGCGCCGAAGGTCGCCGCCACGAGCTGTTCGCGGACCAGTCCCGTGACGCGGGAGACCAGGGTCAGCAGCGAGACGATCGAGGCGGACTTGAGCAGGTTCATCGCGGGCCGCGCATTGTAGCGGCGCCGCACCCGCTTCATTGCCGGCGTGCTCGCCTCATGCTATACTCGATGGTCTTTGTTTCCAGCAGACCGCCTACACCCAGCATGGCCACTTCGTCCAAAGCCAAGAAGAAGACCGTCCGCCTCGCCTCCGGCCGCAAGCGCGCGCGCCAGGACGTCAAGCTGAACGCGCACAACTCGTCGCTGCGTTCGCACTTCCGCACCGTGATCAAGAACGTGCAGAAGGCGGTCGTCGCCGGCGACAAGGACAAGGCGACTGCGCTGTTCAAGGACGCCCAGAGCGTGATCGACTCGGTCGCCGACAAGGGCATCTTCCACAAGAACAAGGCCGCTCGTCACAAGAGCCGCCTGTCGTCCAAGGTCAAGGCGCTGTCGCTCGCCGCCTGAGCCATCCCGAATCCACGCCAAAGGGCCTGCATTGCAGGCCCTTCGTCTTTGGGCGCCCGGCCCTCAGCCCGGCTTGGGCTGGTCGACGTCGACCAGACAGGCCTCGGCCATCTGCAGGTCGTTGTCGCGGGCGAAGTTCATCACGAAGTCCCAGGCCATCGGCTCGACGCCCTTGAGCGCCTCGCTGACGATCACGCACTTCACCCCGGCGACCACACGCGGCACGCACAGCGGCGAGTAGCCGATGAACGAGCCGATGCCGCCCTTGACGCCACCGGGCCGGAAGCACGACATCGCCCCAGCCAGGCGCTCGGCCCAGTCGCTGGGGCGAAATGTGCGGCCGTCGTGAGTGATGCCCTGGATGAAGACCTGGCGCGGGGGATTCTGTTGCATTGGCTGGTTCGCGGCGAGCCAGGCCACGTCCCGGCGCAGCGGCAGCCACTGGACACGGCCGCCGTCGGCCCCGATTGTGCCCTGTCCTTGTTGCGTTGCAGCATGCATGTCGCGCGTCCGGTCTTCTCGTGTCTCGGGTCATCGGCCCGGCGGCAGGGACCTTTAGAATGATCACCGCCGGGACATGACCGATGCGTCGTCGACCGGCTTTTTTCTTCCCCGACCCGCAAGGAGCCGCGATGAACGCCCCCGCCGCCCGCCCGATGCCGCACGTGCTCAACACCTACGGCCGTCTGCCGATCGCGCTGACCCATGGCGAAGGCTGCTGGGTCTGGGACACGAATGGCAAGAAGTACCTCGACGGGCTAGGCGGCATCGCCGTCAACACGCTGGGTCACGCCCATCCGAAGCTCGTCCCGGCCCTGCAGGACCAGGTGGCCAAGCTGATCCACAGCTCGAACTACTACGAGGTGCCCTTGCAGGAGCAACTCGCCGCCAGGCTATGCGCACTGTCCGGCCTGGACGGCGCGTTCTTCTGCAACTCCGGCCTGGAAGCGAACGAGGCAGCGCTGAAGATCGCCCGCAAGTACGGTCACGACCGCGGCATCGAGCGGCCGGAGATCATCGTCTACGAGGCCGCCTTCCACGGGCGCTCGATCGCCACGCTGTCGGCCACCGGCAATCGCAAGGTGCAGGCCGGCTTCGGCCCGCTGGTCGAGGGCTTCATCCGCGTGCCGCTGAACGACCTCGACGCAGTGCGGCGCGTCGCCGAGAACCACGCCAACGTGGTGGCCGTGTTCCTCGAGACGATCCAGGGCGAAGGCGGCATCCACCCGGCGCGCTGGGACTACCTGAAGGGCCTTCGCCAGCTCTGCGACGACCACCACTGGCTGCTGATGCTCGACGAGGTGCAGTGCGGCATCGGCCGCACCGGCAAGTGGTTCGCGCACCAATGGTCGGGCATCCGGCCCGACGTGATGCCGCTGGCCAAGGGCCTGGGCTCGGGCGTGCCCATCGGCGCCGTCGTCGTCGGCCCGAAGGCGCTGAACGTGCTCGGCCCGGGCAACCACGGCACCACCTTCGGCGGCAACCCGCTGGCCATGCGCGCCGGCGTCGAGACGCTGCGCATCGTCGAGGAGGACGCCCTGCTGGCCAACGCCGCCGACGTCGGCGCGCAGCTGTCCGGCGACCTGCGCCGGGCGCTCGAGGGCGTGGCGGGCGTCGTCGAGGTTCGCGGCCAGGGCCTGATGATCGGCATCGAGCTCGACCGCCCTTGCGGCGTGCTGCTCAGCCGGGCCGCCGAGGCCGGGCTGATGCTCAGCGTGACCGCCGACCGGGTCGTGCGCCTCGTGCCGCCGCTGATCCTGAGCGCCGACGAGGCGCGGCAGATCGTCGCGATCCTCGTGCCGCTGATCCGCGGCTTCCTCGGCGAGTGATGAGACCGGGAGACGCACTGATGCGGCATTACCTGCAGTTCAAGGACCTGCGCGCCGAGGAGTACGCCTACCTGCTGGAGCGCACGCGCATCATCAAGACGCGCTTCAAGAACTACGAACGCTACCAGCCGCTGGTGGACCGCACGCTGGCGATGATCTTCGAGAAGGCCAGCACCCGCACCCGCGTCAGCTTCGAGGCCGGCATGTACCAGATGGGCGGCTCGGTGGTGCACCTGACCACCGGCGACAGCCACCTCGGCCGCGCCGAGCCGGTGGAGGACAGCGCGCGCGTGATCAGCCGGATGGTCGACATCGTGATGATCCGCACCTACGAGCAGGCCAAGCTCGCGGCCTTCGCGGCGCACTCGCGCGTGCCGGTGATCAACGGGCTGACCAACGAGTACCACCCCTGCCAGATCCTGGCCGACATCTTCACGTTCATCGAGCACCGCGGCTCCATCGCCGGCAAGGTCGTGGCCTGGGTCGGCGACGGCAACAACATGGCCAACACCTGGCTGCAGGCGGCCGAGATCTTGGGCTTCACGGTGCACGTCAGCACGCCGAGCGGCTACGAGGTCGACCCCACTGCCGCCGGCATCGCCGACCGGAACTGCTTCAAGGTCTTCAAGAACCCGGTCGACGCCTGCCGCGGCGCCGACCTCGTGACCACCGACGTCTGGACCAGCATGGGCTTCGAGGCCGAGAACGCCGAGCGCCAGCGCGCCTTCGCCGACTGGTGCGTGGATGCGAGGCTGATGGCGGTGGCCAAACCCGAGGCGTTGTTCATGCACTGCCTGCCGGCACACCGTGGCGAAGAGGTCAGCGCGGAGGTCATCGACGGCCCGCAGTCGGTCGTCTGGGACGAGGCCGAGAACCGGATGCACGTGCAGAAGGCGCTGATGGAGTACCTGCTGCTCGGGCGCATCGGCTGACCGACGCGGTCTCGATGGCGGCGGCGCCTTCGCCCCCTGTCAAACCCTGAGTCCGGGTCGCGCGCCTTGGGATTCGCCGCGGCTGGCGGCATACTGTTCCGGACCAGAGGAACAGCGATGAGCCACGGTCCACTTCGATTGCACGTCCCGGAGCCGACCGGCCGGCCAGGGCACGACACCGACTTCAGCTACCTTCGCGTCGCGCAGGCCGGCGAGGTGCCGCGCCCGGAGATCGACGTGTCGCCGGCGGAGACCGCGCCGCTGGCGACCTCGCTGGTCCGCGTGCTCGACGACGACGCACGTGCGGTCGGCCCCTGGGACCCGCAGGTCAGCCCGGAGCGACTGCTTCGCGGCCTGCGCGCGATGCAGAAGACGCGTGCCTTCGACGCCCGCATGCTGACCGCGCAGCGGCAGAAGAAGATCACCTTCTACATGCAGTGCCTCGGCGAGGAGGCGATCGCGACCGCCCACGCGATGGCGCTGGCCGACGGCGACATGTGCTTCCCGACCTACCGCCAGCAGGGCCTGCTGCTGGCGCGTGACGACATCGACATGGTCGAGATGATCTGCCAGCTGATGAGCAACGCGCGCGACCCGGTCAAGGGCCGCCAGCTGCCGGTGATGTATTCGTACAAGCGCGCAGGCTTCTTCACGATCTCCGGCAACCTCGCCACCCAGTTCATCCAGGCGGTCGGCTGGGGCATGGCCTCGGCGATCAAGGGCGATACGAAGATCGCGTCGGCCTGGATCGGCGACGGCGCCACTGCCGAGTCCGACTTCCACACCGCGCTGACCTTCGCCCATGTCTACCGCGCGCCGGTGATCCTCAACGTCGTCAACAACCAGTGGGCGATCTCGACCTTCCAGGCCATCGCCGGCGGCGAGGCGACGACCTTCGCGCAGCGCGGCGTCGGCTGCGGCATCGCGTCGCTGCGCGTCGACGGCAACGACTTCCTGGCGGTGCTGGCGGCGTCGCGCTGGGCCGCCGAGCGTGCCCGCAGCAACCTCGGGCCGACGCTGATCGAATGGGTCACCTACCGCGCCGGCGCGCATTCGACCTCCGACGACCCGTCGCGCTACCGGCCGAAGGACGACTGGACGCGCTACCCGCTCGGCGACCCGGTCCGGCGCCTGAAGCAGCACCTGATCCAGCTGGGCGTGTGGTCGGAGGAGCAGCACGACGCGCAGCGCAAGGCGCTCGACGCGGAGGTGTCGGCGGCGTTCAAGGAGGCCGAGAAGCACGGCACCCTGCTCGACGGCCACATCCCGCCGCTGGCCTCGATGTTCGAGGACGTCTACAAGGACATGCCGCGCCACCTGCGTGACCAGATGGAAGAGGCTTCGCGCTACTGACATGGCCACGATGACCATGATCCAGGCCCTGCGTTCGGCGATGGACGTGATGCTCGAGCGCGACCCGAACGTCGTGATCTACGGCCAGGACGTGGGCTACTTCGGCGGCGTGTTCCGCTGCACCGAGGGCCTGCAGCAGAAGTACGGCAAGACGCGCGTGTTCGACGCGCCGATCTCCGAGGGCGGGATCGTCGGCTCGGCGATCGGCATGGCCGCCTACGGCCTGCGGCCGGTGGTCGAGGTGCAGTTCGCCGACTACTTCTACCCGGCCAGCGATCAGATCGTCTCCGAGGCCGCGCGGCTGCGCCACCGCTCAGCGGGCGACTTCAGCTCGCCGCTGGTCATCCGCATGCCCTGCGGCGGCGGCATCTACGGCGGCCAGACGCACAGCCAGAGCCCGGAAGCCCTGTTCACGCATGTCTGCGGCCTGCGCACGGTGATGCCGAGCAACCCCTACGACGCCAAGGGCCTGCTGATCGCCTGCATCGAGAACGACGATCCGGTCATCTTCCTCGAGCCCAAGCGCCTGTACAACGGCCCCTTCGACGGCCACCACGACAAGGCCGTCGTGCCCTGGTCGGCGCACCCGGCCAGCGAGGTGCCGGAGGGCCACTACACGGTGCCGCTGGAGTCGGCGGCCATCGTCCGCCCCGGCGCCGACCTGACGGTGCTGGCCTACGGCACGATGGTCTTCGTCAGCGAGGCCGCAGCCTCGGAGACCGGCGTCGATGCCGAGATCATCGACCTGCGCAGCCTGTGGCCGCTGGACCTGGACACCATCGTGCGCTCGGTGCAGAAGACCGGACGCTGCGTCATCGTGCACGAGGCCACGCGCACCAGCGGCTTCGGCGCCGAACTCGCCGCGCTGGTGCAGGAGCATTGCTTCTACCAGCTCGAGGCGCCGATCGAACGCGTGACCGGCTGGGACACGCCCTACCCGCATGCACAGGAGTGGGCCTACTTCCCGGGCCCGGCGCGCGTGGGTGCGGCAATGCGCCGGGCGATGGAACCATGACCGAGCAGCGCATCCGGGTCCCCGATCTCGGCGAAGGCATCGCCGAGGTCGAGTTGGTCGCCTGGCACGTGAAGGTCGGCGATCAGGTCGCCGAAGATCAGGTGCTGGCCGACGTGATGACCGACAAGGCAACGGTGGAGATCCCGTCCTCGGTCGCCGGCCGCGTGAGCTGGCTCGGTGGCGAGGTCGGCCAGGTGCTGGCGGTCGGCGCCGACCTGATCCGCATCGAGGCGGCCGGCAGCTCGCGGGCGCCGAGCCCGGCGCCGGCACCAGTGCCCTCGCCCCCACCCCCACCCCCGCCACCACCATCGCCTGCGCCTGCGCCAGCGCCCAAGGCCGCGCCGACGCCTGAGCCGACGCCATCGCCAGCGCCGGCGCGCACCGAACGCGCCGCTCGCCCGATCGCCTCGCCGGCGGTGCGCGCACGCGCCTGGGAACTCGGCATCGACCTGGCGAGCGTGACGCCCAGCGGCACCGCCGGTCGCATCGTGCAGGCCGACCTCGACGCACATGCCGGCCAGCGGCCGCTCCGCCGGGGCCAGCCGCCCGCGCCGGCGCAAGCCCGGCCGGTCCGGGACCGAGAAGGGAGA
>CALJUI010000431.1 GCA_937975735.1 uncultured Rubrivivax sp. | reverse complement strand
GGCGGCGCTGCCGCCGGCGCGGCGGTCGCGCAGTGGGCGGTGCGCGGCGCCGGGCTGGCGCTGGCCGCCGCCTCCGGCTGGGCGCTGACGCACGGGCTTTGGGCGCCGCTGCTGGCCTACTGCTTCGGCTAGCGCGTCAGCCGGTCGACAGGGGCCGTGACTTAGAATTTGCGACGTTCGGCGGGACCCTCCCGCCACCGGAGAAAAGGCGACCATGTACAAGCACATCAAGGTGCCCGAGGGCGGGCAGAAGATCACCGTCAACGCGGACTTCTCGATCAAGGTGCCCGACCAGCCGATCATTCCCTACATCGAGGGCGACGGCACGGGACAGGACATCACGCCGGTGATGCTGAAGGTCGTCGATGCGGCGGTCGCCAAGTGCTACGGCGGCAAGCGCAAGATCCACTGGATGGAGGTCTACGCCGGCGAGAAGTCGACCAAGGTCTACGGCCCCGACGTCTGGCTGCCCGAGGAGACGCTGCAGGTCGTGCGCGAGTACGTGGTCTCGATCAAGGGCCCGCTGACGACGCCGGTGGGCGGCGGCATCCGTTCGCTCAACGTCGCGCTGCGCCAGGAGCTCGACCTCTACGTCTGCCTGCGTCCGATCCAGTACTTCCAAGGCGTGCCCAGCCCGGTGAAGGAGCCCGAGAAGACCAATATGGTGATCTTCCGCGAGAACTCGGAGGACATCTACGCCGGCATCGAGTACGAGGCCGAGAGCGACAAGGCGAAGAAGGTCATCAAGTTCCTGACCGAGGAGATGGGGGTCACCAAGATCCGCTTCCCGGCGACCTCGGGCATCGGCATCAAGCCGGTCTCGCGCGAGGGCACGCAGCGCCTGGTGCGCAAGGCGATCCAGTACGCGATCGACAACGACAAGCCCAGCGTGACCCTGGTCCACAAGGGCAACATCATGAAGTTCACCGAGGGTGGCTTCCGCGACTGGGGCTACGCGCTGGCGGCGACCGAGTTCGGCGCCAAGCCGATCGACGGCGGCCCGTGGTGCAAGTTCAAGAACCCGAAGACCGGCAACGAGATCGTCGTCAAGGACGTCATCGCCGACGCCTTCCTGCAGCAGATCCTGCTGAGGCCGGCCGAGTACAGCGTGATCGCCACGCTGAACCTGAACGGCGACTACGTGTCGGACGCGCTGGCCGCGCAGGTCGGCGGCATCGGCATCGCGCCGGGCGCGAACCTGAGCGACTCGGTCGCGATGTTCGAGGCCACCCACGGCACCGCGCCGAAGTACGCCGGCAAGGACTACGTCAACCCGGGCTCGGAGATCCTGTCCGCCGAGATGATGCTGCGCCACATGGGCTGGACCGAGGCCGCCGACCTGATCATCAGCTCGATGGAGAAGGCCATCCTCAGCAAGAAGGTCACCTACGACTTCGCTCGGCTGATGGACGGGGCGACGCAGGTGTCGTGCTCGGGCTTCGGGCAGGTGATGATCGACCACATGTGACCCGAACCGGGCGTGCTGCGACGCCCGATCCGGACCCGCCGAAGACCCTGGCGCACGACCGCGGCCAGGGTCTTCTCGTTTGCCCGCGCGTCGTGCGACGGTGCCGGCGGGACGGTTGACCATGCCGTTCCATTTGAACGGCCACCTGCCCGGGGACCCGGAGATCCACGCCGCGGCACCGCAGGCCGAAGCCCGGGACCGAGGTCTGCCGGCAACCGTCGACGTGCCGATCGTCGGCAGCGGCCCGGCTGGCACGCTGCTCGCGGCGCAGCTGCCGGGCTTCGCCGGCATCCACACCCGGCTGGTCGAGCGCCGCGAGGGCCCGCTGCAGGTCGGCCAGGCCGACGGCGTGGCCTGCCGCACGGTGGAGATGTCCGAGGCGTTCGGCCTCGCGCAACGGCTCGTGCGCAAGGCCTACGGCGTCAGCGTCGCGATCGGGCAGCGCGCGCTGCCGCCCTACACGCTGGGGGGTCAAGAGCGTGGCCTGGTTCGCCGACTACCAGGTCGGCCAACGGATCGCCGACCGCTTGGTGGTGCGACCCGACCAGTACGTCGGCCACGTGCTGCCGCTGGACGTGTTCGCCGAACTGACCGGCTGCTTCGGCCGGTTGCTGCGGGTGCGTCGTCCCGGCTAGGAGGTTCAGGGTTCGGTGCGGGCCTCGGTCGGCACGTCGACCGGGCGGATGTTCTGCGCCAGATCGCCCTTCGGTCCCTGCACGAGGTCGAAGGTCACGCGGCTGCCCTGCTTGAGCGTCCGGAATCCGTCCATCTGCACGGCCGAGAAATGCGCGAAGACGTCCGCACCGCCGCCTTCCGGCTCGATGAAGCCGAAGCCTTTGGCGTCATTGAACCATTTGACGGTACCTGCGGGCATGCGGCGACCCTCGAGCGCTGATCGGCGGATTCTCCCGGCGGCGCGCCGGCGATGTCAAGATCGTGTCAGGGGCGCGGCGACCGACCGCATCGACGGAACGTCGACAACGCGAATGGATCGAACAAGGCCCGGAGTCGGCCCCGGAAATCGCCCCAGTTCGGGGCTTGATCCGGGCGTCGGCGGGCCAATATCAACGAAGGCGGCACCAGCAACCCCGTGCCCACGCCGCAAGGCGTGACTCGATAGAATGAACCATGTCCAGTGACAAGCCCGTACAACCGCCGAAGGCTCCCGCCGCGCCCCGCCGCGACGCCGGAGACGGCGCGGTGGTGGTCGAGCGCAAGCTGGCGCGGACCAAGCCGCCCGGCCTGTACCAGGTCGTGCTGCTCAACGACGACTACACGCCGATGGAGTTCGTCGTCATGGTGTTGCAGCAGTACTTTCAGCACGATCTGGAGTCGGCGACCCTGATCATGCTGAAGATCCATCACGAAGGTCGTGGCGTGTGCGGGGTGTTCCCGAAGGACGTGGCCGCGACCAAGGTCGAACTCGTGCTGGCCGCGGCGCGCCGCGACGGGCATCCGCTACAGTGCATCCTGGAGGCCGCATGATCGCCCAAGAACTTGAAGTCAGCCTGCACATGGCCTTCGTCGAGGCTAGGCAGCAGCGGCACGAATTCATCACGGTGGAGCACCTGCTGATGGCGCTGCTGGACAACCCGTCCGCGGCCGAGGTGCTGCGTGCCTGTGCGGCCAACATCGACGAGTTGCGCAAGAGCCTGGCGAACTTCATCAAGGAGAACACGCCGACGGTCTCCGGCAGCGAGGAGGTCGACACCCAGCCGACACTCGGGTTCCAGCGCGTGATCCAGCGCGCGATCATGCACGTGCAGTCCACCGGCAGCGGCAAGAAGGAGGTCACCGGCGCCAACGTGCTGGTGGCGATCTTCGGCGAGAAGGACTCGCATGCGGTGTATTACCTGCACCAGCAGGGCGTCACGCGCCTGGACGTCGTCAACTTCATCGCCCACGGCATCAAGAAGTCCGACCCGCCCGAGCCGAGCAAGCCCAGCGAGGGCGGCGGCGAGAGCGAGAAGGAGGAGGGCGCGCCGGAAGGCAAGGGCTCGCCGCTCGAGCAGTTCACGCAGAACCTGAACCAGGCAGCGCGGGACGGCAAGATCGACCCGCTGATCGGCCGCGAGCACGAGGTCGAGCGTGTGATCCAGGTGCTGTGCCGCCGGCGCAAGAACAACCCGCTGCTCGTTGGCGAGGCCGGCGTGGGCAAGACCGCGATCGCCGAGGGCCTGGCCTGGCGCATCACCGAGAACAGCGTGCCCGAGGTGCTGGCGGACGCGACCGTCTATTCGCTGGACATGGGCGCCCTGCTGGCCGGCACCAAGTACCGCGGCGACTTCGAGCAGCGCTTGAAGGGTGTGCTCAAGCAACTCAAGGACCAGCCGAACGCGATCCTGTTCATCGACGAGATCCACACGCTGATCGGCGCCGGCGCGGCCTCCGGCGGCACGCTGGACGCGAGCAACCTGCTCAAGCCCGCGCTCGGCAGCGGCGCGATGAAGTGCATCGGCGCGACCACCTTCACCGAGTACCGCGGCATCTTCGAGAAGGATGCGGCGCTGTCGCGGCGGTTCCAGAAGGTCGACGTGATCGAGCCCTCGGTCGAGCAGACGGTGGAGATCCTGAAGGGCCTGAAGTCGCGCTTCGAGGACCACCACAACGTCAAGTACGCGCTCGGTGCGCTGCAGGCCGCGGCCGAACTGTCGGCCAAGTACATCAACGACCGGCACCTGCCCGACAAGGCGATCGACGTGATCGACGAGGCCGGCGCGGCGCAGCGCATCCTGCCCAAGAGCAAGCAGAAGAAGACGATCTCTCGGCCCGAGGTCGAGGAGATCGTTGCGAAGATCGCGCGCATTCCGCCGGCCAGCGTATCGAGCGACGACCGCGGCAAGCTCAAGACCCTGGACCGCGACCTCAAGAGCGTGGTCTTCGGCCAGGACCCGGCGATCGACGCGCTGGCCGCCGCCATCAAGATGGCGCGCTCGGGCCTGGGCAAGCCAGACAAGCCGATCGGCGCCTTCCTGTTCAGCGGCCCCACCGGCGTCGGCAAGACCGAGGTGGCCAAGCAGCTGGCCTACATCCTGGGCATCGACCTGATCCGCTTCGACATGTCCGAGTACATGGAGCGCCATGCGGTCAGCCGCCTGATCGGCGCGCCGCCGGGCTACGTCGGCTTCGATCAGGGCGGTCTGATGACCGAGGCGATCAGCAAGAAGCCGCACGCCGTGCTGCTGCTCGACGAGATCGAGAAGGCGCACCCGGACGTCTTCAACGTGCTGCTGCAGGTGATGGACCACGGCACGCTGACCGACAACAACGGGCGCAAGGCCGACTTCCGCAACGTCATGATCATCATGACGACCAACGCCGGCGCCGAAACGATGAACAAGTCGACGATCGGCTTCACGAACCGGCGCGAGCAGGGCGACGAGATGGCCGACATCAAGCGTCTGTTCACGCCCGAGTTCCGCAACCGGCTCGATGCGGTCGTCAGCTTCCGGGCGCTGGACGAGGACATCATCCTGCGCGTGGTCGACAAGTTCCTGCTCGAGCTCGAGGCGCAGTTGACCGAGAAGAAGGTCGAGGTGACCTTCACCGACAAGCTGCGCAAGCACCTGGCGAAGAAGGGCTTCGACCCGTTGATGGGCGCGCGTCCGATGCAGCGCCTGATCCAGGACATGATCCGCCGCGCGCTGGCCGACGAACTGCTGTTCGGGCGTCTGGTCGATGGTGGCCGACTGACGGTGGACCTCGACGACAAGGACGAGGTCGTGCTCGACATCCAGCCGCCGCGCAAGGACAAGCCGCGCGCCGAAGCCGCCGCAGCGTGACCGTGCACGGCCGCGATCAGGCGGCCGTCTCGGTCGCCGGGTCCTGGCGGTAGAAGCGCCCGAGCATCCGGTACAGCGCCGGATGCGCGTCGCGCAGTCCCTGCGGCGACACGAAGAAGGCCTCGCTCGCCACCGCGAAGAACTCCTCCTCGCCGGTGGCGCCGTAGGGATCGAGGAAGGTGTCGGCCTCGTCGTCGACGGCGGCGCAGAAGGCCTCGTACTCGGCCGACAGCGCACGCGCCCACTCGGCCGGGGTGATGTCCGGTGGCAGCCGAGGGACCCCGTTGGCGCGGCCGTCGGCCATGTCGAGCACGTGGGCGAACTCGTGGATCACGACGTTGTAGCCCTCGGCCGCGCTGCGGCCGGCGCTGCGCACGTCGCGCCAGGACAGCATCACCGGCCCGCCCTCGACCGCTTCGCCGGCGAGGACCTCGTCGTACTCGTGGACCACTCCGTCGGCGTCGGCGACGCTGCGCCTTGCGACCACCTGGTCCGGGTGGACGACGATGCCGACGAAGCCGTCGTAGCGCTCCAGCCCGAGCTTGAGCACCGGCAGGCAGGCCTGTGCAGCGATCGCGACGACGACGTCGTTGCCCAGGCGCAGCCCGCCGGTCGCGGTGAACTCCTTGCGGTCGAGAAAGAGACTGGTCATGCGGCGAAGCAGAGCGCCATCGGCAGGGTCACGCCGGCGCAGGAAGGGGTAGCGCGCGAGCGTGCGCTTCCAGAGGTCGTCGGGGATCGCGCGGCGCTCGAGCGCACGCGCTTCGCGGCGGCGGCGCCAGGCCGCCCGCAGACGCTGCCACATCAGGAGGCGGGTGTCGGCGCGCGCCGCGACAGACCGTCGCGGGTCAGTCGCAGCACCTCGGCGCGCGGCGGCTCGGCATGATCCAGGTCCCAGTCGCTCAGCACATGGCGGCGGAAGCCGGGGGCGAGCTGGTGGCTGCCGGGGCGGTGGGTGTGTCCGTGCACCATCTCCGCCGCGCCCGCGGCGTGCAGCCAGGCCACGGCGGCGGCCCCGTCGACGTCGGCCCACTGCGCCGCGTCGAAGGACTCGTGGCGCCGTCGCGCGTCGCTTTCCGCCCGCACGAGCGCGACGCGGCGCATGCGCTCGACCAGCGGCAGCGCCAGGAACTCGGACTGCCAGGCCTCGGTGCGCGCCTGCGCCCGGAAGCGCTGGTACGCGACGTCGTCCAGGCACAGTGCGTCGCCGTGCGTCAGCAGCAGGCGCTGGCCCCAGGCGTCGAGCGCGGTCGGATCGGGCAGCGCGATCAGTCCGCAGGCCTCGCGCATCGCGCCGCCGAGCAGGAAGTCGCGGTTGCCGACCATGAAGCCGATCTGCCGCCGGCTCGCCGCCTCGGCCATGACTTCGATGCAGCGGTGCTCGAAGGGCAGCGTGCGCATGTCGTCGCCGACCCAGGCCTCGAACAGGTCGCCGAGGATGAACACCGCGTCGGCGTCGGTGTTCAGCAGGTGGGCCGCCCAGGCGTCGAAGGTCCGGGGCAGGGCGGCGGACAGGTGCAGGTCGGAGATGAAGTCGACGGCGCGCCAGTCCGTCGGCAGCGACAGCTGGTACAGCGGCGGCAGTGCTGGCAGCTCCTGCACCGGCGCGCCCTCCCAGCCCGTCAGTCGACGAGCGCCGCGCGCCGGATCACCACGTCCTCCAGCGGCACGTCGTCGTGGAAGCCGCTGCGGCCGGTGCGCACGCCTTCGATCTTGTCGACCACGTCGGTGCCGTCGACCACCCGACCGAACACCGCGTAGCCCCAACCTTGCGCGCTCTCGGCGGTGTGATTCAGGAAGCCGTTGTCCTTGGTGTTGATGAAGAACTGCGCGGTGGCCGAGTGCGGATCCGAGGTGCGCGCCATCGCCAGCGTGTACTTGTCGTTTCTCAGGCCGTTCTTGGCCTCGTTGGCGATCGGCTTGTCGGTGCTCTTCTGCTTCATGCCCGGCTCGAAGCCGCCGCCTTGCAGCATGAAGCCCTTGATCACGCGGTGGAAGATGGTGCCGTCGTAGTGGCCGCGCTGCACGTAGCCGATGAAGTTGGCGACGCTCTTCGGCGCCTTGTCCTCGTCGAGTTCGATGCGGATCGTTCCGGCGCTGGTGTCCAGTTCCACGGTCTTGCTCATGTCATTTCTCCAGGGTGGCCTTCTTGATGATCACCGGCTCCAGCGGCACGTTCTGGTATCCGGCCTTCGTGCCGGTGCGCGCGGCGCGGATGCGGTCGACCACGTCCATGCCGCGCACCACCTTGCCGAACACCGCGTAGCCGCGGCCGTCGCGGGCGTTGGCGGCGTCGAGCGCGAGATTGTCGGCGACGTTGATGTAGAACTGCGCTGTCGCCGAGTCGGGCACCATCGTTCGCGCCATCGCCAGCGAACCCCTCACGTTGGACAGGCCGTTGCCGGCCTCCAGCGGGATCGGCGGCCGCGTCGGTTTCTCCTTCATGTCCGGCGTCATGCCGCCGCCCTGGATCATGAAGCCGTCGATGACGCGGTGGAACACCGTGCCGTCGTAGTGCCCGTCCTTGACGTAGCGGACGAAGTTCTCGACCGACTTCGGCGCGCGCTGGGCGTCGAGTTCGAGCACGATGTCGCCCTCGCTGGTGCTGAGCAGCACCTTCTGCGCTACGGCGGGCCCGGCCATGGCGGCGATCGACCAGGCGAACACGGCCGCTCGGGCCAGGACTTTGAGGTGAGACAACAAGGGGGCACTCCCGACGGTGATTCACTGCGAAGTCTAGCGGGCCCGCGCCGGTATACTGATTTTCGCCCCCCTTCACCTTCGTTCGTCCGACCGACCCGGTGCGGCCACGCGATCCCCGAGCATGCCCCTGCGCCTTCACAACACGCTGACGCGCCGCCTGGAAGACTTCACGCCGATCGAGCCCGGGCACGTCCGCATGTACGTGTGCGGCATCACCGTCTACGACCTCTGCCACGTCGGGCATGCGCGGATGATGATGGCCTTCGACGTGGTCTACCGCTGGCTGCGCGCCAGCGGCTACCGCGTCACCTACGTCCGCAACATCACCGACATCGACGACAAGATCATCCGGCGGGCGCTCGAGCGCGGACTGTCGATCCGGGCACTGACCGATGAGATGGTCGCGGCGATGCATCGCGACATCGGCATGCTCGGCGTGGCCGAGCCGACCCACGAACCGCGGGCCACCGACTTCGTCCCGCAGATGCTGTCCATGATCGGCACGCTCGAGTCCAAGGGACTGGCCTATCGGGCGGCCAGCGGCGACGTGAACTTCGCGGTGCGCAAGCTGCCGGGCTACGGCAAGCTGTCGGGCAAGTCCGTCGACGAACTGCGGGCCGGCGAACGCGTGGCGGTCGCCGGTGACAAGCAGGACCCGCTCGACTTCGTGCTGTGGAAGGCGGCGAAGCCCGACGAACCGGACGACGCGAAGTGGTCCGGGCCGTTCGGACCCGGGCGCCCGGGCTGGCACATCGAGTGCTCGGCGATGGCCTGCGCGCTGCTCGGCGAGACCTTCGACATCCACGGCGGCGGCATGGACCTGCAGTTCCCGCACCACGAGAACGAGATCGCGCAGAGCGAGGGCGCCAACGGCCGGCCGTTCGCCATGGTCTGGCTGCACAACGGCTTCCTCAACGTCGACGACGAAAAGATGTCGAAGTCGCTCGGCAACTTCTTCACCATCGCCGACGTGCTCGAGCGCTACGACGGCGAAACGCTGCGCTTCTTCATGCTGCGCACCCATTACCGCAGCCCGTTCAACTTCAGCGACGCCCACCTGGACGACGCGCGCAGCGCGCTGCGCCGCCTGTACACCTCGCTGGACGGCATCGACGCCGAGGCCACCGAGGTCGACTGGCGAGAGCCGCGCGCGGCCGCCCTGCCGGCGGCGACGGGCGAGGACTGCGCCGCCCCCCGGGCGCTGGCCGCGGCGTCCGGGCCGCGGGAGGCGGGCAACCGCGGCGGCTCACCGCAGGCGGCGACCCTGCTGAAGTCGCTCGGCGCGGTGCTCGGCGTGCTGCAGCAGTCGCCGCGCGCCTTCCTGCAGGCCGGTGCGCGGCTGGACGACGCGGCGATCCGGGCCCGGATCGAGGCCCGCGCCGTGGCCAAGCGGGCGCGCGACTTCGCCGAGGCCGACCGCATCCGCGATGCGCTCGCCGCGGAGGGCATCGTGCTGCAGGACTCGCCGCAGGGCACGACCTGGACCACCGAAGCCAAGGTCTGAGCGAATGCCGCGTTCCTCCCCCGGCGTGACGCCCGACTACTGGGACGAGGCCTGCCGCCACCTGACGCGGCGAGACCGGGTGATGAAGAAGCTGATTCCGCGCTTCGGCGAGGCCCGGCTGGCCAGCCGGGGCGACGCCTTCACCACGCTGGCGCGATCGATCGTCGGCCAGCAGATCTCGGTGAAGGCGGCGCAGTCGGTCTGGGGCCGTTTCGTCGACACGGTGGGCGGTGCCCCGGCGCGCATCCAGCCGCAGCAGCTGAAGGCGGTGCCGGTGAAGGCGCTGCGCGATGCCGGGCTGTCGGCGCGAAAGGCCGAGTACCTGCTCGACCTGGCGGGGCACTTCGATCGCGGCAGCGTGCATGTCGCGCAATGGCGTGACATGGACGACGAGGCCATCATCGAGGAACTGGTGGCCATCCGCGGCATCGGCCGGTGGACGGCGGAGATGTTCCTGATCTTCCACCTGATGCGGCCCAACGTGATGCCGCTGGACGACCTGGGGCTGATCAAGGGCATCAGCGTCAACTACTTCAGCGGCGAGCCGGTGTCGCGCGCCGAGGCGCGCGAGGTCGGCGACGCCTGGGCGCCGTTTCGCTCGGTCGCCGTTTGGTACATTTGGCGCAGCCTCGACCCGCTGCCCGTGGACTATTGATGAGCAAACGACACTTCCTCGAGTTCGAGCAGCCGATCGCCGAGCTCGAGTCCAAGATCGACGAGCTGCGCTTCGTGCAGAACGAGTCGGCGGTCGACATCTCCGACGAGATCGAACGCCTGGGCAAGAAGAGCCAGCAGCTCACCAAGGAGATCTACTCGAGCCTGTCGCCCTGGCAGGTGACGCAGATCGCGCGGCACCCGCAGCGGCCGTACACGCTCGACTACGTCGGCGAGATCTTCACCGACTTCCAGGAACTGCACGGCGACCGCCACTACAGCGACGACCTGTCGATCGTCGGCGGGCTGGCGCGCTTCAACGGCCAGGCCTGCATGGTCATCGGCCACCAGAAGGGGCGCGACACCAAGGAGCGCACCGCGCGCAACTTCGGCATGTCGCGTCCCGAAGGCTACCGAAAGGCCCTGCGGCTGATGAAGCTGGCCGAGAAGTTCGGCCTGCCCGTGTTCACCTTCGTCGACACGCCCGGCGCGTATCCGGGCATCGGCGCGGAGGAGCGCGGCCAGTCGGAGGCGATCGGCCGCAACATCTTCGAGATGGCGCAGTTGGAAGTGCCGATCATCGTGACGATCATCGGCGAGGGCGGCTCCGGCGGCGCGCTGGCGATCAGCGTTGGCGACCAGGTGCTGATGCTGCAGTTCTCCGTCTACTCGGTGATCTCGCCCGAAGGCTGCGCGTCGATCCTGTGGAAGACCTCGGAACGCGCCGCCGAGGCGGCCGAGGCGCTCGGCATCACCGCCCACCGGCTGAAGGCGCTCGGCCTGGTCGACAAGATCGTCAACGAGCCGGTCGGCGGCGCTCACCGCGACCCGAAGTGGATGGCCGCGCAGCTCAAGCGCGGCCTGAACGACGGGCTGCGCCAGGTGGCGGACCTGAAGCCCAAGGACCTGCTGCAGCGCCGCTACGAGCGGCTGCAGGCCTATGGGCGTTTCGCCGACACCACCGAGCGCTGAGCCGCCCGCCGAGCGCCGCGTCGCCGTCGCCGTCAGCGGCGGCCGCGATTCCACCGCCTTGCTGCACGCCACGCTGCGCGCGGCGCGCCCGCTCGGCATCGACGTGGTCGGCCTGCACGTCAACCATGGCCTGCAGCCGGAGGCGGATCGCTGGGCGGCCCGCGTCCGGGCGCAGTGCCGCCGCTGGGGCGCCGGCTTCGAGCTCGCCCGCCTGACGGGTGCGCCGGCGCCGGCCGAGAGCGTGGAGGCCTGGGCCCGGCGCGAGCGCTACGCGGCGCTGGCGCGCATGGCCCTCGTGCGGGGCTGCGGCATCGTGCTGCTCGCCCATCATCGCCGCGACCAGGCCGAGACCGTGCTGCTGCAACTGCTGCGTGGCGGCGGTGCGCGAGGCCTGGCGGCGATGCCGGCGCAGGCGATCCGCGACGGCATCGTTTGGCTCCGTCCATGGCGCGCGCAGTCGCGCACGGCGATCGAGGCCTATGTCCGGCGGCACCGCCTGCGCTAGGACGACGACGGC
>CALJUI010000430.1 GCA_937975735.1 uncultured Rubrivivax sp. | reverse complement strand
CGCGCTCGGCCTGCAGCCGCGGCGCTACCAGGAGCGCACGCGCATCCTGCTGCGCGACCCGCAGTTCGCGACGATCACCTTCGACGGCACCGAGGTCCGGCTGCCCGGCGATCGTCGCGGGCCGCAGCCACCGGGCGTGCAGGACGCGGTCAGCCAGTTCGTGCAGCTGACCTGGCGCTTCATCCTCGAACCCGCGCTGCTCACGCCCGGCCGGGTGATCGAGCTGCCGCTGGCATTGCCGCGTCGCGTCGAGACCTGGGTCTTCGACGTGCAGCCGGTCGAGACGCTGTGGACGCCCTTCGGTGCCCTCGAGGCGATCCGCGTGCAGCCGAGGCGGGTCGCACGGCGCGGCGGCGACCTGGTCGCCGAGACCTGGTTCGCGCCCAGCCTGCAGTACCTGCCGGTGCGCATCCTGATCCGGCAGGACGAGGAGACCTTCATCGACCTGATGGTCGACGAGCTGCCGCGGCAGGCGCTGCCGGATCAGCCGAGGCCGAACCGGCGGCCGTAGTCCTGCGCCGCCTGCTGGCCGCGGGTGTTGGCGATGACCTGCATCGCGACCTCGATCAGCGGCTTGAGCTCGCCGGCGTTGCGCGCGCGTTCCATCCGGATCGCCAGCGCCTCGCCGAGCGGACCGACCACGTCGGTCAGCGCTCGCACGGCGTCGCGCCGGGACTGCTCGAACGGCGGTGCGGTGGGCGCCTTCGCGGCGACCGGCGCTGGCGCCGCTCGTGGGGCCGCGGACGGCGGGGCCGGGACCGGCTCGATGAAGCCTTCGTCGCGGAGATAGGTGATCGCCTGCGCCGGGTC
Source organism: uncultured Rubrivivax sp. (assembly GCA_937975735.1). Lineage (GTDB taxonomy): Bacteria > Pseudomonadota > Gammaproteobacteria > Burkholderiales > Burkholderiaceae_C > Rubrivivax. Next base: position 2,293 of record CALJUI010000430.1, on the reverse strand, counting down.
CTGCAGGATCAGCTTGGCCAGTTCGTCGTCGCCGCGCTTGCCGTCGACGAGGATCAGCGCGCTGCGCAGCCGCGGCGGCAGGCGGTGGGCGCGGGTTTCGATCTCGGACAGCCCCTTGGCTGTCTTGCGATGGGCTGAGGCCATGCACTCGCAACCCCGCGGCATCTCGTTCGCGCGGGGCCGTTCCTTGTGGAAGTCTGCCGAGCATATCCGGCATCGCCGGCCGCGCGAATCAGAGGTGTTCCGGAATCGCGCCGCTTATAGTCGGATCGATTCGATGGAGACCCCGATGAGCGAGCCCCTGATCCTGACCGACGTCCGCGGCGACGGCGAGCGCCGCACCGCGCTGATCACCCTGCACCGCCCGAAGCAGCTCAACGCGCTGAACGACCCGCTGATGGACCAGCTCGGCGAGGCGCTGCTGCGCTTCGACGCCGACCCGGCGATCGGCTGCATCGTGCTGACCGGCAGCGAGAAGGCCTTCGCCGCCGGCGCCGACATCGCGGCGATGGCGAAGTTCGACTACATGGAGGTCCATGCCAACCAGTTCATCACCCGCAACTGGGAGACGATCCGCCGCGTGCGCAAGCCGGTGATCGCCGCGGTCGGCGGCTTCGCGCTCGGCGGCGGCTGCGAGCTGGCGATGATGTGCGACTTCATCATCGCCGCCGACAGCGCGCGCTTCGGCCAGCCGGAGATCAAGATCGGCATCATTCCCGGCGCCGGCGGCACCCAGCGGTTGCCGCGCGCGGTGGGCAAGAGCAAGGCGATGGACCTGGTGCTGACCGGGCGCCTGATGGACGCTGCGGAGGCCGAGCGCGCCGGCCTCGTCTCGCGCGTGGTACCGGCCGACAAGCTGATCGACGAGGCGCTGGCCGCGGCGGCGATCATCAACGCGCTGGGTGCGCCCAGCGTGGCGCTGGCCAAGGACTGTGTCAACCGCGCCTTCGAGGGCGGTCTGTCGGAGGGCATCGCCTACGAGCGCCAGGTCTTCCACTCGACCTTCGCCACCGAGGACCAGAAGGAGGGCATGGACGCCTTCCTGAACAAGCGCGCGCCGAGCTTCCGGCACCGCTGAAGGGTCAAGGCGCCAGCCAGCTGCCCCCGCTGGTGTCGAAACGCGCGCGCCGGTGGCCGTCGGCGTGCAGCTCGAGCCAGTCGACCGCCTCGACCTGCGCGGTGATGACGGCGAAGTGCTCGCGCGTGCCGCGCTCGGGCGAGTACTTGCGCACCGGCGTGCCCGGCGGCAGCGCGGCCAGGTAGTCCTGCGCCGACGGCGACATCTTGACCTTGGCCCAGCGCGACGAGACGTCCAGGCCGGCGTCCTCGACCGACAGCGTCACCGCCAGCCGCAGCTGCCACGACAGCTCGGCCGACCAGGCGACCAGCGTGGCCTTCGGGTGGGCGCGCAGCTGCGCCACCTTCGGCGCGCGCGCATCGGAGTAGATCACGAGCCGGCGCGCCCCTTCGTCGACCTCGCGCAGCACCACCGAGCGGGCGTCGGCGCGGTCGTGATCGATCGTCGCCAGGGTCAGCACGCGCCAGTCGTGCAGCCGGTCGTGGCTGGCGCGGTCGAGTTCGCGCCAGACGGCCCGCTCGACCATGTGCAAGGACTCGAGGCGGGCGTTCATCGTGGCGTCGGGCTCAGGCCTCGTGGCGCAGCGCCGGAAACAGGATCACGTCGCGGATGCTCGCGCTGTCGGTCAGCAGCATCACCAGCCGGTCGATGCCGATGCCGCAGCCGCCGGCCGGCGGCATGCCATACTCGAGCGCGCGGATGAAGTCGGCGTCGTAGTACATCGCCTCCTCGTCGCCCGCTTCCTTGTTCGCGGCCTGGGCCTGGAAGCGCGCCGCCTGGTCCTCGGCGTCGTTGAGCTCGGAGAAGCCGTTGGCCATCTCGCGCCCGGTGATGAAGAGCTCGAAGCGTTCGGTGACCGTCGGGTCGCTGTCCGAAGCGCGCGCCAGCGGCGACACCTCGACCGGATAGTCGACGATGAAGGTCGGCTGCCAGAGCTGGTCCTCGACCGCGGCCTCGAACAGGCCGAACTGCAGCTCGGCCAGCGTCCAGTGCGCCGGCGGCTCCTCGCCCAGGCCCTTCAGCTTCGCGTGCAGCACCGCCGGGTCCGAGGCCTCGGCACGGCTCAGGCCGGCGTGGGCGACGAGCGCGTCGCGCACCGACAGGCGCGCGAAGGGCTGGTCGAGGTTGACCTCGCGGCCGCCGTAGCTCAGCAATGCCGAGCCGGTGGCCTGGCGCGCGGCATGGCGCAGCACCTGCTCGGTGAAGTCCATCAGC
>CALJUI010000429.1 GCA_937975735.1 uncultured Rubrivivax sp. | reverse complement strand
GAGTCTGCGTCAGGCCGCACGACGCCAGCGGGTCTTCCCAGGCCCCGTCCTCCCGACCGTACGACGCCGGATTGGCGCGGCATCGTGCGCCACGGGCCACCGCCGCCGTCATGGGCGTGGCCGCGGCAGCGTGGCTGGCATGCGCCGACGCATCGGCCGACATCGTCCGCATCCCTGCCGTGCCGGTCAACCTGACCAGCGATTCAGAGCGGATGATCGCGTACCGCTCTCAGGAACGCATGTGGCAGACCTCGGACGGTGTCACGCACGTGCTCATCAACCGGGGCCAGGTCTCCGAGGGCCACAGCCTGGCGCTGTATGCCTCGCCGGACGGCGGCGCCACATGGGACGGCCCCATGGTCTCGATCCCTGGCAGCGTGGCAGCCTCGAGTTCGGACGGCTACCTGTCCGGCGACCGGCTCACACTGACCTTCGACGACTTGCACGGGGTGATCCGGCACGCGGCCCTCGACTACGACAGCACGTCGCGCAGCTGGAACCTGGGGGAGGTGCAGACCGTGCTCGAGTCGCCACTGGGCAAGGCCGTGGCGCCGTCGATGGCACAGGACGGGCTCGGGCGCGTGTGGCTGGCGTTCACGTTCAAAGACAACACGACCGGGCATTTCAGCATCCGGGTGATGTTGAAGCGCCCCCGCGAATCGTCCTGGGTGGACAGTTGATTGGTCTTCGCCGCCGACGGCAGCGAGGCCAATGAGCGCTGTGCCAGGCCGGTGCAGACGGCCAACGGCATCGGCATCGTCTACAGCCTGCACGAGGAACTGCACTGGGTCGAGCGCAACGACTTCTGGCCCCTGGAGGCCGCCTGGTTCGGACGACGCATCGGCGCCAAGGACAAGCCGACACCGGACCCGTTCGGATGCCATTTCAGCGTGACCACCGACGCCGACGGCCACCTTCACATCGCCTGGGTGGACAACGGTGCAGTACGCCACTCGCGCCATCGCCCGACCGACGTCGGCTGGGTCACCAGGACCTTGACAGGCAACATCAGGGCCAACTATGTGCAGGCGGTGGCAACAGGCGGTGCACTGATGATCGTGAGCAACACCTACTCGCATGCGGCCGCGTACCAGAGCATCGACGGCGGCGACACGTTCACACGGACGCACACGCTGCTGCACGCGTCGCCGGACGAGCACACGGCCTACAACTGGCCCCGGCTCGAGGCGCCGGGCCGCTCATCGAGCCCTGTGCCCGTGCTGCAGCAGTTCGTTGACAGGGGGATGCAGCGCCTGATGTGGTTCCCCGTGCCCGCGGCCAGCAGCCCACAGTCGACGTCACGCCGCCGCTGACCGCTTGGGGCAAGCCGCGGGCGGTCGTGCACCACGCCGGCCTTGGGCCGCCCGGCCCGGGCATTCACGCGTTCGCCAGTCCCCCGCCTGCTTGGCCGGCAGGCGCAAACGTGCACCTGGCCGGCATCACGGCAACCAGGACCAGACCTGCACCTCGAAGAAGCGCACCATGGTCAGGCTGAATGCCTTCCACACCGGCATGTCCAAACCTTCGATCTTTGCGCGCCCGGTCATGCCCGTACGCAGCAGCCCTTCGGGGTTGTTGATCGTGGCCACCACCGTCACGACATTGCCGGTAGGCTTCACCGTCACATTGCGGTCGATCAGACTCACGCGCCCTTCGAATTCCCGGTCGACCGCGAACGACACCGCCTTGACGCGGACCGGGGCACCGATCTTGACGTACTGGACGTCCGACTCGGCCACGTCGATGTCGGCGGTGACGGTGCCGGTGTTCTCGACGACGGCAAACGGCGCGCCCCTCTCCAGGTAGCTGTTGACCTTGTTGCGCAGGCGCAGCGTCAGGATGTTGCCGTCGAACGGCATGCGGAGCACCGTTCGCTCGATGCGTGCCGCAACCGCGTCACGCTCCTCGATCAAGCTGGCGAGCTTCGCGTCGGCGGCTTCGATCTGGGAAGCGGTCACCGGCACCTTGGTCAGCGCAAGCTTGGCTTCCTTCTGGGCCACCTGCTCGACGTCCGTCAGGTGATCCTTGCGGGCGGCTTCGTACTCTTCCAGGGACACCGCCTCGGCTTCGTAGAGCTTCTTGAGGCGCGGCACCTTGTCGCGGCTGAACTCCTCCTTGGCCCGGATCACCGCCAGTTGCTGTTCCGCCAGCTTGACTTCCTCGGGCCGGGGCAGCGTCTGCAGGTTCTTGACGATGGCTCTTTGTTCGTCGATCTTGGCCGACAACACGGCCACCTGCGCGCGCAGATCGTCGCTCTGCAGCCGAGCGATCACCTGCCCCTGGCGCACCGACTCGCCGCCTTCAAAGTAGACCTCGTCGACGAGCCCCGGCTCATCGGTCGAGATCACCTGCTTGTCCGCCGGGAAGACCACGAACGCGCCGCCCGGCTCGTACGGGTATGGCAGCAGCAGCACGACCACCAGGGCCACCAGCAAGGCGCGAGACCAGTAGTTGGGCCGCGGCTTGGCCGCTTCTGCCTCGGTGCCGGCAATCGGCAGCGTACGGTTGCGCCAGCGATCGAACTGCACCTGCCGGTCGTAGGTCGCGGCGAACGTCCGCAGCGAACGGTAGTTGTGCCACAGCGCGACGGCGACCACGCCCAAGGTCAGCGCCAGCGCCGTGCCGCCCACCTCGAGATCCCCGAACAGGAAACGCCAGAGCACCCGCGCCAGCAGCAGGATGACGAGCACCACATAGGTCGCCGACAGCATGGCGTACAGGGCCAGCAGGTTGCTGTCGACCACGCGGTAGCTGCTGCCGCGCACCTTGCCGATCAGCGCCGCAAAGGCCTTGCCGCGCAGGTGCGGCTCGTTGAGGAAGGCCGACAGCAGGTAATACGCGTGCGACTTCACCAACGGGTTGCCGGACTCCAGCACCAGCCCGGCCGCCGAGCCGAGGAACAGCAACAGCCCGAACTGCGACATGACGAAGTTCGAGTCGCGCGAGTTCAGCCAGATGAACACGGCCGCCGAGATGAGCACCAGTCGGGCCAGCAGTGTCGACCCGTGCAGCCACATCGTCTGACGTCGAGTCAGTCGCTCGCCGCCGACGATCTTCAACGCCCACCGGGGCATGAAGCCGAACGCCAGCGTGACGCCGACCCTCTGCACCGACAGCTTGTAGTGGTGCGCGACCAGTGTGGTCGTCATCGTGGTCACGGCCCGGACCGTGATGAAGACAAACAGCAGGTACTCCACGAGCGTGAAGTCGAAGTGCAGTTTGCCAAAGTCCTCGCCCAGCAGGTGCCAGTACTCGACCAGCAGCATCACCGCCGCCACGACGGCCACGGGCACCGCGTAGACAAGATGGCGCAGCGGGGCCAGGATCGGCGACAGAAGCCCCAGCAGCGGACGCGGGTCGAACAGGCCCCACATGCGCTCGGTGGTCGCGGCGTCCAGCCCCACGGCGTCCTGCACCCCGGCCGGCAGTGCCTTCGGAGCGCCTGCCTCCCCA
>CALJUI010000428.1 GCA_937975735.1 uncultured Rubrivivax sp. | reverse complement strand
GTCGCGAACTCGGCAGCGCAGGTGTCCACGCGCTTGTAGACCGGGCGCACGCCCATCGCCTGGCGCGCGGCGCGCACCGCGTGCTGGTGCGTCGACAGCAGCTTGGCGAGGCGCCGGTCGGAAAAGCCCATGCGCTTGAGGTGCCGCATCTCCGGCTCGCTCAGGCTCGCCAGCGCGCGGCCCTTGAGCTGCCGCTCGGTCGCGACGATCTCCTCGATCTGCGACAGGAACCACGGGTCGATCGCGGTCTCCTCGAAGACCTCTTCCAGCGTCATGCCGATCCGGAACGCGTCGGCGACGAACAGGATGCGCTCCGGGCCGGCATCGCCGATCTCCTGCTCGATCTCCTCGCGGTCGTCGGTGCGCTCGGTCAGGCCGTCGATGCCGGTCTCCAGGCCGCGCAGCGCCTTCTGGAAGCTCTCCTGGAAGGTGCGGCCGATGGCCATCACCTCGCCGACCGACTTCATCTGCGTCGTCAGCCGCGAGTCGGCCTCGCGGAACTTCTCGAACGCGAAGCGCGGGATCTTCGTGACGACGTAGTCGATGCTCGGCTCGAAGCTCGCGGGCGTCGCGCCGCCGGTGATGTCGTTGCGCAGTTCGTCTAGCGTGTAGCCCACCGCGAGCTTGGCCGCCACCTTGGCGATCGGAAAGCCCGTCGCCTTCGACGCCAGCGCCGAGCTGCGGCTCACGCGCGGGTTCATCTCGATGACGATCATGCGGCCGGACTTCGGGTCGACCGAGAACTGCACGTTCGAGCCGCCGGTGTCGACGCCGATCTCGCGCAGGATCGCGATCGACGCGTCGCGCATCAGTTGGTACTCCTTGTCGGTCAGCGTCTGCGCCGGCGCCACCGTGATCGAGTCGCCGGTGTGGATGCCCATCGGGTCGAGGTTCTCGATCGAGCAGACGATGATGCAGTTGTCCGCGCGGTCGCGGACGACCTCCATCTCGTACTCCTTCCAGCCGATCAGGCTCTCCTCGATCAGCAGCTCGTGGGTCGGCGACAGGTCGATGCCGCGCTTGCAGATCTCCTCGAATTCCTCCGGGTTGTAGGCGATGCCCCCGCCGGTGCCGCCGAGCGTGAAGCTCGGCCGGATCACGGTCGGGAAGCCCGTGCCGCCGGTCTCCTCGGCGATGCGCCTGTGCACCGCCCAGGCCTCCTCCATCGAGTGCGCGATGCCGCTCTTGGCCGAGCCGAGGCCGATCTTGGTCATCGCGTCCTTGAACTTGAGGCGGTCCTCGGCCTTCTCGATCGCGTGCTCGTTGGCGCCGATCATCTCGACGCCGTACTTCTCGAGCACGCCGTTGCGATGCAGGTCGAGCGCGCAGTTCAGCGCGGTCTGTCCGCCCATCGTCGGCAGCACCGCGTCGGGCCGCTCCTTGGCGATGATGGTCTCGACGACCTGCCAGGTGATCGGCTCGATGTAGGTCGCGTCCGCCGTGCCCGGGTCGGTCATGATGGTCGCCGGGTTGCTGTTGACGAGGATGACGCGGTAGCCCTCCTCGCGCAGCGCCTTGCAAGCCTGCGCGCCGGAGTAATCGAACTCGCAGGCCTGGCCGATGACGATCGGGCCGGCGCCGATGATGAGGATGCTCTTGAGGTCTTGGCGCTTGGGCATGTCAGTGTTTCTCCATCAGCGCCACGAAACGGTCGAACAGGTAGGCGATGTCGTGCGGTCCCGGCGAGGCCTCCGGGTGGCCCTGGAAGCAGAACGCGGGCTTGTCGGTGCGGGCCAGCCCCTGCAGCGTGCCGTCGAACAGGCTCACGTGGGTCGGGCGCAGGTTCTTCGGCAACGATGCTTGATCGACCGCGAAGCCGTGGTTCTGGCTCGTGATGCTGACCCGCCCCTCGTCGAGGTCCTTCACCGGGTGGTTGGCGCCGTGGTGGCCGAACTTCATCTTGAAGGTCTTCGCGCCCGAGGCCAGCGCCATGATCTGGTGGCCCAGGCAGATGCCGAAGGTCGGCAGCCCTGACTCGATCAGGTCGCGCGCCGCGGCAATCGCGTAGTCGCAGGGTTCCGGGTCGCCGGGGCCGTTGGACAGGAAGACGCCGTCGGGCCTCAGTGCGCGCACCTCGGACGCCGGGGTCGTGGCCGGCACCACCGTGATTCGGCAGCCTCGGCTGGCCAGCATGCGCAGGATGTTGTGCTTGACGCCGAAGTCGTACGCGACGACATGCCAGCGCGGCGACCCGAGCTGGCCGTAGCCCTGGCCCAGGGTCCACTCGGTCGTGGTCCATTCGTCCGCGGCCTCGCGGGTGACGACCTTCGCCAGGTCCTGCCCGGCCATCGATGGTGCCGCACGGGCGCGCGCCACCGCGTCGGCGATGTCGGCCTCGCCGACCGCGGCCCCGGGCTCGAAGGTGACGATGCAGCCGTTCTGCGCGCCCCGCAGGCGAAGCGCGCGGGTCAGCTGGCGCGTGTCGATATCGGCCAGTCCGACGACGCCGGCGTCGGCGAGGTAGTCGGACAAGGTACGGGTGGCACGGAAGTTCGAGGCCCGGCGCGGCAGGTCGCGGATGATCAAGCCGGCGGCGTGGATGCGGGCGGCTTCGACGTCCTCCTCGTTGACACCGACGTTGCCGATGTGCGGATACGTCAGCGTGACGATCTGTCGGCAGTAGCTCGGGTCGGTGAGGATCTCCTGGTAGCCGGTGAGCGCGGTGTTGAACACCACTTCGCCGACGGTGCGACCGGCGGCGCCGATCGAAGTGCCCAGGAAGGTCGTGCCGTCTGCGAGGGCCAGGAGAGCGGGGGGCAGGACGGGCAGCAAGGAAAAGCTCCGGATGTTCGCGCGCCCAGCACGGTGCGGCCGTTCCTTCCGGTCGGGCCGCGTCCGTCCAAGGGGAAACCGGTGCGGAGTTTCGCTAGGCTGCGGTGTTGGCAGGTAAACCTGCTGATTATAGTCGCCGGCCAGGCACGAGTTTCAGCCGCGATTCAAGGCAGCGATGCCGGCGCGGGCGATCTGGGCGTCCTCGGTGGACTTCACGCCGCTGACGCCGACCGCGCCGATGCAGTGGCCCTCGATCATCACCGGCACGCCGCCCTCGAGCATGCCGTGCAGCACCGGCGCGCTGAGGAAGCACACCCGGCCGCCGTTGATCACCTCCTCGTAGGCCTTGCTCTCGCGCCGGCCCAGCGCCGCGGGGCGCGCCTTCGCGGGGGCGATCTCGGACGAGATCGGCGCCGCACCGTCTAGGCGCTGCAGCCACAGCAGGTGGCCGCCGTCGTCGACGATGGCGATCGCGACCGCCCAGCGGTTCGACGTCGCTTCGGCCTCTGCGGCGGCGGCGATGCGCCGGGCGTCGTCGAGGGTCAGGGCGGGTTTCTGGATCATGGGCGCTCCGAGGCGGTGGTTTGGCGGAGATCCGCACGATAGCAGTGACCCGGATGCACGCCCGACGGCGCCGGGAACTAAAATGTCGGCTCGAAGTCCCATGCTCGGGCTTTACCCTAACGGAGATCCAATCTATGACCGATCAAGTGCAAACGTTCCCCGGCTACGCCAGTGCGGGCGCTTCCTCGGCCCAACGCAACCGGGTCCTGCGCAACACCTACTGGCTGCTCGCCCTGTCGATGGTGCCCACCGTGCTCGGCGCCTGGATCGGGGTGGCGACGGGCATCGCGAGCATGATGAGCCCGGGCATCAGCCTGGTGGTCTTCCTGGGTGGCGCGTTCGGCTTCATGTTCGCGATCCAGAAGACCAAGGACTCGGCGGCCGGCGTGCCGGTGCTGCTGGCCTTCACCTTCTTCATGGGCCTGATGCTGTCCCGACTCATCGGCATGGTGCTCGGCCTGAGCAATGGCGCCAGCCTGATCATGACCGCCTTCGCCGGCACCGGCGCCATCTTCTTCGGCATGGCCTCGCTGTCGACGATGATCAAGCGCGACCTGAGCGGAATGGGCAAGTGGCTGATGATCGGCGCCATCATGGTGCTGGTCGCCGGCATCGCGAACTTCTTCATCCAGTCCAGCGCGCTGATGATCACGCTGTCGGTGCTCGTGATGGGCATCTTCTCGGCCTTCATCCTGCACGACCTGAAGGCGGTGCGCGACGGCCACGAGACGAACTACATCACCGCGACCCTTGGCGTGTACCTCAGCATCTACAACGTCTTCCAGAGCCTGCTGATGCTGCTGGGCATCTTCGGCGGCGACGACTGAGCGGGGCGAGATCCTCCAGCGAACGGGGCCTGCGGGCCCCGTTCTTCATGGCCGGTCGAAGACCGCGAGGCTCTCGACGTGCGCCGTGTGCGGGAACATGTTGATCACGCCCGCCCGCGTGCACCGATAGCCGGCCTGATGCACCAGCAGCCCGGCGTCGCGCGCCAGCGTCGCCGGGTTGCAGCTGACGTAGACGATGCGCCTGGGCAGGCACGGGTCGGTGCCGGCCGTCGCCAGGTCGGCGGCCGCCTTCGCGAGGGCGAACGCCCCTTCGCGGGGCGGGTCGACCAGCCAGCGGTGGGCGGGCCCCAGCGCCTGCAGATCCGCGGCGGTCAGTTCGAAGAGGTTGCGGACCTCGAACGAGCTGCGTCCAGCCAGCCCGTTCGCTGCCGCGTTCGACCGCGCCCGCTCGACCAGGGTCGCGCTGCCCTCGATGCCCAGCACGGCGGCCGCACGGGTGGCCAGCGGCAGCGTGAAGTTGCCCAGCCCGCAGAACCAGTCGATGACCCGCTCGCCCGGCTGCGGGTCGAGCCTGCGTACGGCGGCCGACACCAGAATCCGGTTGATGTGCGGATTGACCTGGGTGAAGTCGGTCGGCTTGAACGGCATGTGCACGCCGAACTCGGGCAGCGCGTAGGCGAGTTCAGGTCCGTCGCCGTCGAGCAGGTGCACCGTGTCGGGCCCTTTCGGCTGCAGCCACCACTGCACGCCGTGCGCGGCGCCAAAGGCCCGCAGGCGGTCGAGATCGTCGGGGCCGAGCGGCTCCAAGTGCCGGAGCACGAGCGCGAGCACCTCGTCGCCCATCGCCAGTTCGATCTGCGGCAGGCGGTCGCGCGCGTCCATCGCGCCGATCAGCACGCGCAGACGGGGCAGCAGCCTGCTGACCGGGGCCGGCAGCACCGGGCACTCGACCATGTCGGCCACGTAGCGCGACTTGCGCTCGTGAAAGCCGACCAGCACCGTGCCCTTGCGCACGACGTGCCGCACCGAAAGCCTCGCCCGGTAGCGGTAGCCCCAGGTCGGCCCCTCGACCGGCCGCAGGATCTGCTCGGGCCGGACCTTGGCCAGATGCGCCAGGTTGTCCTCCAGCACACGCTGCTTCACCGCGACCTGCGCTGCCGGGTGCAGGTGCTGGATCTTGCAGCCGCCGCAGGCGCCCTGGTGCAGACCGAAGTGCGGGCATCCGGGCTGGACCCGCTGCGCACTGCCGCGCCCGATCTCGGTGACCTGCCCCTGTTCCCACTGGTTCTTGCGCCGCGCGACGCTGACCTGCACCCGCTCGCTCGGCAGCGCCCCCTCGATGAACACGACCTTGCCGTCGCCGCGGCGGGCCACGCCCTGCCCCTCGAGGTCCAGCGACTCGACCTCGAGCCATTCTTCGCTTGTCGACATGGGCGGATTATCCCGGCCCGCAAGAAAAGGGGCCGCCCGCAGGCGGCCCCTCGTCGAAGCGCCGGAAGACTACTGGATGTAGTCCGACACCACCACCCAGCGGGCGTCCTTCAGCTGCGACAGGCGCGACTTGTTGTTGCCCAGCCGCTTCTTCGGGCCGAAGGTCGCCTCCGGGCTGCCGAAGATGTCGGGCGGCACGGTCAGGCTGTCCATCGCCTTGATGAAGCTGTCGGTGGTCAGGTTCTTGCCGGCCTTGCCTGCGGCCAGCGCGAAGGTGTCGACGATGGTGTAGCCGTAGACCGAGAACACGGTCGGGTCTTCATTGAACTTGGTCTTGTACTTGTTGGCCCAGAAGCTGACCTGCTGCGACGCGGCGTCCAGATAGGGGTGCTGCGAGGTGTGGGTCGCGTACAGCCCGTCCATCGCCTTGCCGCCCAGTTTGTGGATCAGGTCGGTGTAGGCCGCGCTGGAGCCGAGGAAGGTCGGGTTGTAGCCGAGCTTGCGCGCGGTCCCGATGCCGCCGATCGTCTCGCGGATGATGGTGCCGAGCACGACGAAGTCGCAGCCCGAGGACTGCAGCTTGGCGATCTGCGACGAGAAGTCGGTCGCGCCGCGCTTGAAGCTGGTCTTCTCGGCCATCTCCATGTTGATCGTCTTCAGACCGGCCTCCGCACCGCGCAGCACCTCCAGGCCGAACTCGTCGTCCTGGTACATCGAGCAGACCTTCTTCGCACCCTTCTCCTTCACGAGCTTGGGCACCGCGTTGAGCATCTGGTCGTAGTAGGTCGCGGCAAACGAGTACTTGAGCCGGTGGAAGGGCTCGTACATCTCGCGCGCCGCGGTCACCGGGAAGAAGTTGATGACGTTCTTCTCGAACTGCACCGGCATCGACGCCATGTTGGTGGCAGTGCCGATCTGCCCGAGCATTGCGAAGATCTTCTCCGAGTTCACGAGCTTCTGCGCCGCCAGCACGGCCTTCTTGGGATCGTAGGCCGAGTCCTCGACGAGCAGCCGGATCTTGCGGCCATTGATGCCGCCCTGCTCGTTGATCTCGTCGACGCGCAGCATCATGCCCAGCCGGACCTGCTTGCCGAAACCGGCGATCGGGCCGGACAGGTCCTGGATCGAGCCCAGGATGATCTCGTCCTTCGTCACGCCCTGGGTCTGGGCGAAAGTGGTGCCGGCGACCGCCAGGGCGGCGACGGCGATCAGCGAACGGGTCTTCATCGGTCTTGTCTCCTTGTGCGAAAACCAATCAACGGGCGGGCCGGTCAGCCGGCATACATCGCATCGATCTGCTCGGCGTACTTCTGCTGCACCAGCTTGCGCTTGAGCTTCATCGTCGGGGTCAGTTCCTCGTCTTCGGCGGTCAACTGGGCATCGATCAGGTGGAACTTCTTGATCTGCTCGACCCGGGCGAACTTCTTGTTGACCCGATCGATCTCGGCCTGGATCAATGCTCTCACCTCTGGGGCCCGTGTCAAGCTGGCGTAATTGCTGAAGGGCACGTCGTTATCCTGGGCGAACTTCTCGACGTTCTCCTGGTCGATCATCACCAGCACCGTCAGGTAGGGTCTCGCGTCGCCGATGATCACCGCGTCGGTCACGTAGGGCGAGAACTTGAGTTCGTTCTCGATCTCGCTGGGCGTCACGTTCTTGCCGCCGGCGGTGATGATGATGTCCTTCATGCGGTCCGTGATGCGGAACACGCCCTGCTCGTCGACGGTGCCCACGTCGCCGGTGTGCAGCCAGCCGTCGGCGTCGATCGTCTCGGCGGTCTTCTCGGGCTGGTTCAGGTAGCCGGTGAAGACGTTCGGCCCGCGAACCAGGATCTCGCCGGTGGCCGGGTCGATGCGCACCTCGTTCCACGGCGCCGCGATGCCGATGCGGCCGGGGCGGATGCGGTCGGCCGGGGTGTAGGTCGAGATGCCGCCGGTCTCGGTCATGCCCCAGACTTCGAGCATCGGCACGCCCAGCGCCAGGTACCACTTGACGAGGTCGGGCGAAATCGGCGCCGCGCCGGTCACGCACAGCCGGGCCCGGTGCACGCCGATCAGCTTGCGCACGTTGTCCAGCACCAGGAAGCGCGCGAGCCGGAACCGCGCCTTCAGCGAGCCGGGCACCGGCTCGCCGGACAGCACGCGATCGGCGACCTGCATGCCGGTGTCGATCGCCCAGCCGTAGGCCAGCTGCTGCAGCCGGCTCGATTCCTTGATCGCGATCGTCACCGCCGAGTAGAACTTCTCCCACACGCGGGGCACGGCGGTGGCCACCGTCGGGGCGATCTCGCGCACGTTCTCGGGCACCGTCTCCGGGTTCTCGACGAAATTCAGCTTCGCGCCGGTGTACATCGCGAAGTACTCGCCGCCCATGCGCTCGGCGATATGGCACAGCGGCAGGAAGCACATGCGCTCGTCGTCCTCGTGCTGCGCGGTGACCTGGTTGTAGCCGCGCATTGCAGCGACCAGCGTGCGGTGGCTGTGCATCGCGCCCTTGGGCTTGCCGGTGGTGCCCGAGGTGTAGACGAGGATGGCCAGGTGGTCCGGCTGCACCGCCTGCCATCGCGCCCGGAGCTCTTCGCGGTGCGCGGCCAGGTGCTCGCGGCCGAGCGCGCGCAGCGCGTCCAGCCCGATGATGGCCGGGTCGTCCAGGTTGTGCAGCCCTTCCATGTCGAAGACGACGATCTTGCGCAGCATCGGCAGCCGGTCTCGGACCTCGAGCGCCTTGTCGAGTTGCTCCTCGTCCTCCACGAAGAGCACGACGCTGCGCGAGTCCTCGCACAGGTACTGCACCTGCGCGGCGGCGTCGGTCGGGTAGATGCCGCTGCTGACGCCTCCCGCGCTGAGGACCGCCAGGTCGGCCAGCACCCACTCGACCACCGTGTTGGCGAGGATCGACACCGTTTCGCCGCGCTCGAAGCCCAGCGCCAGCAGGCCGTGGGCGATCTCGCGCACCGCGTCGCCGACCTCGGTCCAGCGCCAGCTGCGCCAGATCCCCAGGTGCTTCTCGCGCAGCCAGACCTGCCCGGCGCGACGCTCGACCGCGTTCCAGAACACCGCGGGCATCGTTTCGCCCGGCATCACGATCGCATCGCTGCCGCGCAGTTCGCCAATGTCCCAGAGGTTCGACATCACCTTCGCCCTATCGAGTCAGCGCCAGGTCTTCTTCTTCTTCCAGCGCCGCTCGCCACGCACGCCGGCTTCCTTCATGCCGAGGTAGAACTCCTTCACGTCGTCCTTCTCGCGCAGCACGCTGCACTTGTCCTCCATCACGATGCGGCCGTTCTCGAGCACGTAGCCGTAGTCGGCGACGTTCAGCGCCATGTTCGCGTTCTGCTCGACGAGCAGGATCGTCGTGCCGCGCTCGCGGTTGATGCGCACGACGATCTCGAAGATCTCCTGCGTGAGCTTCGGCGACAGACCGAGACTGGGCTCGTCGAGCAGGATCATCTTCGGCGAGGCGACCAGCGCGCGCGCGATGGCCAGCATCTGCTGCTGGCCACCGGACAGCAGGCCGGCGTCCTGGCCGCTGCGCTCGCGCAGGATTGGGAAGTACGTCATCGCCAGCTCGATGTCGCGCTTGACCCCGTCACGGTCGCTGCGCGTGTAGGCGCCCATCAGCAGGTTGTCCTGCACCGACAGCAGCGGGAACACCTCGCGACCCTCGGGCACATGGCTCAGGCCCAGGCGGACGATGTCCGACGGATCGCGTGCGGTGATGTTCTCGCCGAGAAAGTGCACGCTGCCGCGGCGCGGGTCGATGATGCCGGAGATGGTCTTCAGGATCGTCGACTTGCCGGCGCCGTTGGAGCCGAGCACGGTGGCGATCTCGCCCTGGCGCACCTTCAGGCTGACGCCGCGGATCGCGCGGATCGGCCCGTAGGCGCTCTCCACGTTAGACAGCACGAGCACCTCCTCGCTCATGTCGGCCCCCAGACGCCTGCGGCGTCGCCCCCCGAGGGGGTTCGCGCGCTTGGGGCGGCCCGGCGCGCGCTCATGGCGCCCTCCGCAGCGCACTCAGGTCCCCGGTGCTGCCGAGGTAGGCCTCGATCACGCCGGGGTGGGCCTGCACCTCCGCCGGCGTGCCGGTGGCCAGCACCTCGCCCTGGTTCATCGCCAGCACGCGGTCGGACACGCGCGAGACCAGCGACATGTCGTGCTCGACCATCAGCACCGTGATGCCGTACTCGCGCCGGATGTCGTCGATCCAGAAGGCCATGCCCTCGGTTTCCTCGACGTTCAGCCCGGACGAGGGCTCGTCGAGCAGCAGCAGCTTCGGTTCGGCGCACAGCGCACGCGCCAGTTCCACCACCTTGCGCACCCCGTACGGCAGGCCGGCGATCATCGTGTCGCGGTGGTGCTGCAGGTCGAGGAAGTCGATCACGTGCTCGACCTTCTCGCGGGCCTCGATCTCGGCACGCCGCGCCTTGCCGGTGAAGAGCAGTTCGTCGAGCAGGTTCGTGCGCCGATGAGTGTGGCGGCCGATCAGCAGGTTCTGCAGCACGCTGGCGTGCTCGAACAGCTCGATGTTCTGGAACGTCCGCGCGATGCCCAGCGGCGCCACCTGGTGCGGCGGCTGCGTCAGCAGGTCGATGCCGTCGTAGCGCAGGCTGCCGCCGGTGGGCGTGTAGATGCGCGAGATCAGGTTGAAGACCGTGGTCTTGCCCGCGCCGTTCGGGCCGATCAACGTGAACACCTCGCCGCGACGCACGTCGAAGCTGACGCCGTTGACCGCGAGCACGCCGCCGAAGCGCACGCTCAGGTCCTTCGCGGCGAGCAGGATGTCGGCGCTCATTTCAGGCGATCCGACTTCTGGAAGGACTTCTGCCGCTTGAACAGGCCCTTGCGGTAGAAGGGAAAAGTCTGGAAGAACGTGCGGATCTTCAGCCAGCGCCCGTACAGGCCCATCGGCTCGAACATCACGAAGGCCACCAGCACGACGCCGTAGACCACCGACTGCAGCCCCGGCGCCTGGCCGATCGCCGGCGGCAGGAAGTCCTTGCCGAGCGAGATCAGCTGTGGCATCGAGATCAGGAAGATCGCCCCCAGGAAGGCCCCGTGCACGAAGCCGAGGCCGCCGATCACGACCATCAGCAGCAGGTCGATCGACTGCACGATGCCGAACTGGTCCGGCGTCAGGAACTGGATCTTGTGCGCGTACAGCGCGCCGCCCAGCCCGGCCAGCGCCGCCGACAGCGCGAACGACAGGGTCTTGTAGCGCGCCAGGTGGATGCCCATGCTCTG
>CALJUI010000427.1 GCA_937975735.1 uncultured Rubrivivax sp. | reverse complement strand
GACGCGCTCGGGCCTTCGCCAGCCACGGGACAGTGCGCAGGCACTGTCCTGCATGCGGGCCCAGCCCTCGCGCGCGGGACGCGCTCGGGCCTTCGCCAGCCACGGGACAGTGCGCAGGCACTGTCCCGTGCGCGGGCTCAGTGCTTGTGCATCTGGCCGCCGCCGAGCGCGCGCACCGGCGCGTTGACCTCGATGGTCTCGCGCTTGCCGTCCTTGCCTTCGACCACCAGCGTCGCGCTGACCGTCTCGCCGGCCTTCAACGTCTGCTTCAGGTCCATCAGCATCACGTGGTAGCCGCCGGGCTTGAGCTCGACGGTCTGTCCGGCCGGCAGTTCCAGGCCCGCGGGCAGCGCGCGCATCTTCATCACGTTGCCTTCCATCGTCATCTCGTGGATCTCGACGACGCCGGCCACCGGGCTCGACGCGGCCACCAGCTTGCCGCCGGTGGCCGAGGTGATGCGGACGAACAGGCCCGAGGCCTTCTGCTGCGCGACGGTGGCCCGCACCCACGGATCGGCGACGGTGGTCTGGGCCTGGGCGGGCAGCGCGGTCAGCGCGGCCGACAGCGCGAGGATGTTCAACAGGGTCTTCATGGGAGCTTCGGGTACCGGCTCGGAACGAGCCTCGACCTCAGGATTATGCGATCGGTGCGAGTCGCGATAATGACGCATGGCCATCCAGACCGACGACCTGCAGCCGCCGGCACGCCTCGTGACCGCGGCCGCGGCGTCGCCGAACGAAGAAGCCGTCGAGCGCGCGCTGCGCCCGAAGGGGCTGGCCGAGTACATCGGCCAGGGCAAGGCGCGCGAGCAGCTCGAGATCTTCATCGGCGCCGCGCGGGGCCGCGCCGAGGCGCTCGACCACGTGCTGCTGTTCGGCCCGCCGGGCCTGGGCAAGACCACGCTTTCGCACATCATCGCGCACGAGCTCGGCGTCAAGCTGCGCCAGACCTCGGGCCCGGTGCTCGAGAAGCCGAAGGACCTGGCCGCGATCCTGACCAACCTCGAGAAGAACGACGTGCTCTTCATCGACGAGATCCACCGGCTGAGCCCGGTCGTCGAGGAGATCCTGTACCCGGCGCTGGAGGACTTCCAGATCGACATCATGATCGGCGAGGGCCCTGCGGCGCGCTCGATCAAGCTCGACCTGCAGCCCTTCACGCTGGTCGGCGCGACCACGCGCGCCGGCATGCTGACGAATCCGCTGCGCGACCGCTTCGGCATCGTCGCGCGGCTCGAGTTCTACACCCCCGACGAGCTGACGCGCATCGTCGCGCGTTCGGCCGGGCTGCTCGACGTGCCGGTCGACGCCGCCGGCGCGCACGAGATCGCGCGCCGCTCGCGCGGCACGCCACGCATCGCCAACCGGCTGTTGCGCCGCGTGCGCGACTACGCGCAGGTCAAGGCCGACGGCCGAATCGACGCGGCGATCGCCGACAGGGCATTGGCCATGCTCGACGTCGACCCGATGGGATTCGACGTGATGGACCGCAAGCTGCTCGAGGCGGTCATCCACCGCTTCGACGGCGGCCCGGTCGGGCTGGAGAACCTGGCCGCGGCGATCGGCGAGGAGGCCGGCACGATCGAGGACGTGATCGAGCCCTACCTGATCCAGCAGGGCTACCTGCAGCGCACCCCGCGCGGCCGCAGCGCCACGCTGGCGGCGTTCCGCCACCTCGGCGTGGCGCCGCCGCAGCGCGCCGGCGATCTCTTCTAGTGGGGGTCAGGCGGCCTGCCGCGCCGGCATCGCCGCCGCCGGCGGCGTGCTCAGCGCGCCGACCGCCCACAACCCCGCGACGATCGCCGCACCGGCCGCGGCCCGCAGCGGCCAGTCCATCAGGTGCGCGTGCCACAGGAAGGCGCTGGTGGCGCCGAGCAGGGCGACGAACAGCGTGCCGGCGGTCCACGCGCGTGCGGCACTCAGCGGCGGGTCGTACTTGGCGCGCACCGCGTCGAGCCGGAACGGCGGCTTCGGCCAGCGCGCCGCCACGTCCGCCGGCCGCCACCCCGGTGGCATCAGCCAGACCTTGAGCTTGTCGCGCCAGGCGCCGGCGCGCACGCTGTCGCGCCAGAGGTCGGCGTAGACCTGCAGGTTCGCCCACAGCGGGTTCCAGCTGCGCAGCGGCGCGCGCGTCCCGTAGACGCAGGGCTCGGCATCGTCCTCCTCCTCGAAGGTGCCGAACAGCCGGTCCCAGACGATCAGGATGCCGCCGTAGTTCCTGTCGATGTAACGATCGTTGACCGCATGGTGGACGCGGTGGTTGCTCGGCGAGCAGAACCAGCGGTCGAACCAGCCCAGCCGGCCGATCTGCTGCGTGTGCACCCAGTACTGGTAGAGCAGGTCGATCAGCGCGACGGCGCCGAAGACCAGCGGCGGCACGCCGAGCAGCGCCATCGGCAGGTAGAACACCCAGCCGCCGATCCAGCCGCTGCTGGTCTGCCGCAGGGCGGTGGACAGGTTGTAGTCCTCGCTCTGGTGGTGCACCGCGTGCGCCGCCCAGAACAGCGCGATGCGGTGCCCGGCGCGATGGTGCCAGTAGTAGAGGAAGTCGTAGGCCAGCAGCGCGCCGACCCAGACCGCGACCGAATCGGCCGGCAACTGCCAGGGCGCCGCCGTCTCGTACAGCAGCACGTACAGCGCGATCACGAGCAGCTTGGTGAACACGCCGACGATCTGGCTCATCACGCCCAGCCCGATGCTGCCGATCGCATCGGCGGCGCGGTAGGTGTTGCGGCCCCGGGCCCAGCCGACCGCGAATTCGATCACGATCAGCAGCAGGAAGACCGGCGTGGCAAGGACGATGATCTGGGCGCTGGTCACGGGCCCATCTTGCCATCGATTCGTGACGGCTTACACGCCGACACAGATGAATTGAGCGGGCAAGGCAGACTTCCTCAAGTCTTACCGACAGCGGCCGAAACCTAGGATCTATAAGCCCGGTCAGGTCTTCAGTGTCGCGAAGACAGCTGGACCCATGCCACATCGGATCGTCGCCATGCCCCATCGTCACGCTCGCGGCTTCACCCTCATCGAACTGATGGTCACGGTGGCCATCGTCGGGATCCTGGCCGCGGTGGCGTTTCCGGCCTACACCGCCTACGTGCAGCGTTCGCGGGTGCCGGCGGCGCTCGACGCGCTGTCGTCGGTCGCGACCCGGCTCGAGCAGCGCTTCCAGGACACCGGCGGCTACCCGACCGCCGCCGACTGCGGCGGCCTGCTGATGCCGACGCCGAACAACTTCACGCTGACCTGCGCGTCGACCGCGACGACCTTCACCGTCACCGCCACCGGCAGCGGCCCGCTGGCCGGCTACACCTACACCATCAACCAGGCCGGCGCGCGTGCGACGACCGCCCACCCGAAAGGCGCGGTCGCCACCTGCTGGTCGACCCGCGGGACCACATGCGACACCTGAGCGCGCGCCCCCGCGCACGGGGGCTGACCCTGATCGAGCTGATGGTCGCGCTGACCATCGCCGGCGTGCTGGCGGTGGCCGCGGCGCCCTTCTTCGGCGACTACATCCGCAACTCGCGCCTGCGCGAAAGCGGCAACACCGTGTTCGGCGAGGCGCTCTTCGCGCAGAGCGAGGCGATCAAGCGCAACACGACGATCCGCCTGTCGACCACCGGTTCGACGGTGCAGGTGCTCGACATGACCGCGCCGCTGGCGCCGGTCGTGCTGCGCGAGCGCACGCTCGCCGACGGTGTGTCGATCGCCACCGCCACGCTCGACTTCGGCGGCGAAGGCCGGCCGACGCCGTTCGGTTCCACGGCTTCCATCAACCTCTCCCACAGCACCGCCACCTGCTCGTCGGAGACCCGTTGCCCGGGTCTGCGCATCGACGCCGGCGGCGCCACCCGGCTATGCGGCGACCATACCACCACCTGCCCCTGAGCCGCGTCCCGCTGGCGGCCGCGCGCCGCGCGCTGCGCGGCATGGGCCTGCTCGACGCGCTGATCGCGCTGGCCATCCTCGCCTTCGGCCTGCTCGGCATGACCCGGCTGCAAACCGGCCTCGTGCGCCAGGCTTCGGAGAGCCAGTCGCGCATGACCGCGGTGCAGTTCGGCGACGAACTGCTCAGCACCGCGCTGGTCGACGTGCCGAACCGGCTCTGCTACACGGTCCCGGTAGACGCCGGCTGCGTCAGCGCCACCGCCAAGGCCCGCACCGAGGCCTGGGACGCCCGCGTCAAGGCCGCGCTGCCCGGCACGGTCACCACCGCGTCGGTGCTGGATGCCGCCACGGGCCGGCTGACGCTGACGATCACATGGCTCGGCAAGACCGAGTCCGAACCCCGTACCCTGCAGGTGACGACCGATGTCCGCCCGAACTGAACCGCGCCTGCTCGCCGGGCGGGGCCGCCAGCGCGGCCTGTCCATCGTCGAGCTGATGGTCAGCATCGTCGTGGCGATGCTGGTCGGTCTGGCCGCCGCCGGCAGCGCGATCGTGTTCACCGCGCAGCAGCGCCAGGGCATTGGCATCGGCGGCGCCGGCGTCGGCGCCGAGACGGCGCTGTCGGCGCTGAAGAACGACGCTGCGCTCGCCGGCCTCGGCTTTTTCGGCGACACCAACTACTTGTGCCAGAACCTGGCGATGAGCGTGGATGCCGCGGTGGTCGTCGACGGCACGCCCTTCGTGCCGATGCGAATCACCGCCGAGGCCACCGACGACCGGGTCGACATCGTCTACGCCGACCGCATCGAGTCCGGCGCCAACGTGCTGATGAAGACCGTGCCCACCGCGACCACCGCCGAACTGATGTCGCTGCTGCCGGTGGTGCCCGGCCAGGCCGTGCTGCTGGCACCGGCCTCGGGCGCCGGCACCTGCGTCGTGCGCACGATCACCGGCGTGACGGCCAGCACGGTCGACACGCCGCAGATCCTGACCTTCGACAACGTCGCGGGCGCGCGCTTCAACCAGGCGGCGTTCAGCGTCGCACCGACCTTCGCCGAGCGCGACCGCGTCGCCCTGCTCGGCGACGTGCAATGGAACCGCTACCGCCGCATCGGCAACACGCTGGTGATGGAGCGGCCGATGGACGGCACGTCGGCGGTGCTGGCGCGCAACGTCATCGGGCTGCGGGCGCAGTACGGCATCGCCGCCGCGGCGGCCGGCAGCACCACGCTCGAGACCTGGCAGGCCGCCACCGGTGGCTTCGCCGCGCTGTCCGCCGCGACCTTGCCGCGCGTGCGGGCGATCCGCTTCGGCATCGTCACGCGCAGCCCGCAGCGCGAGAAGGAAAACAGCGCCGGCGTCTGCGAGGCAAGCGCGGCCAAGCCGCAACTGTGGGGCGCCACCGTCGAGCCCGACGTCGTCGACTGGCAGTGCTACCGCTACAGCGTGCAGACCGTGGTGGTGCCGATGCGCAACGTCGTGCTGGGGTTGAACAAGACATGAAGCGCAACCAACAGGGCGTGACGATCCTCGTCGTGATGGTGCTGCTGTCGGTGATGCTGCTCGGCGGCCTGGCCTTCGCGCGGCTCACCGAAGTCGGCACGCTGGCGCGCGGCAACACCGCGTTCCGCGAGGCGTCGCTGCAGGCCGGCGAGGTCGGCATGAACACCGCCTACGCCGCGGTGAAGGACGTCGCGATCCTGCCCGACGAGAACGTCAACACCGGCAGCTGGTACTTCGCGACGATGCAGCCCGACGCCGACGCCAACGGCATCCCCGACGTCGACTTCGACCTCGCGCCGGAGTTGATCGTCGGCGCGAACCGGATTCGCTACGTCGTCGAGCGCGTTTGCGAGGTGGCCGCCGTCACCGACTCGCTGCGCGAGTGTCTGGTCCGGCAGGAGCCGCAGATGACCAGCGCGCGCGCCGGCGCCGAACTGCTCGACCCGCCGAACGCGCGCCAGTTCCGGATCACGGTGCGCGTCACCGGGCCCAAGGACACCCGCTCCTGGTTGCAACTGCTCGTCACCAAAGGCTGAGGGGGCATCCGCCCCGAGCCACTCGTCGTCAGGACTCGCCATGAAAACGCAAATCCAGCTCCTCTCGTGCATGGTCGCGCTGGGCGGCCTGCTCTCCGGCGTCGCCGCGCAGGCCACCAACCTGGCCGAACTGCCGCTCAAGGCCTCGGTGCTGGCCAAGCCCAACGTCATCTTCGGCATGGACGACTCGGGCTCGATGGACTGGGAGATGCTGCTCGACACCAACTCGGGCCAGCTGCACTGGAACACGACGACCCTGACCGCCTGGGGCGCCGGCGGCAAGCCGCTGATCGACGCCGCCCACAGCATGAGCTACCTGTTCCCGAACGGCACAGGGACTGGCGCGCAGCACTACGCGGACACCAACGGCAACGGCCGCGCCGTGCCGCCGACGCCGCAGTTCGCGACGATGCGCTCCTCCGCCTACAACCCCCTGTACTACAACCCGGCGGTGACCTACGCGCCGTGGCCCAAGGCCTACCACGACGGCGCGCTGCAGACCTACGGCAATGCACCGCTGACGGCGGCCAAGTCCCATCCGGCGCTCTCCGGCAGCGTGACGATGGACCTGACGGCCACGACCTCGACCTGGCGCTTCCTCTACAAGGCCGGCATGCGCCGGTCGGACACCGGTCTGCTCGCCACCGCCGACACCTGGATCAACACGCCCTACTACCCGGCCACCTACTGGGAGTTGGACACCGGCTGCACCGTCGACGACCTGACCTTCACCAGCAACTGCGTCAGCACCCCGGACGGCAAGAAGCTGCGCCGCGTCGAGATCAAGCGCGCGAACTTCCCCGTCGGCGCGGCCGGCGACGCCGCCTACGACGCCGCGATCCAGAACTTCGCCAACTGGTTCAGCTACTACCGCAAGCGCAAGCTGATGCTCGCCGGTTCGATGGGCCAGGTGCTGGAATACATCACCGGCCTGCGGCTGGGCGTGGTGCGGTTCAACAGCCGCACGTCGGTGACGATGTACGACTCCGACGCCACCACGGCAGACAAGAACCGGCTCGCGGTCGCGGGCATTTTCTACACGAACCCCGCCAACGGGGGCACGCCCACCGAGGCGACGCTGAAGTACATCGGCGGCCAGTTCGAGACCAACACCACCGGCAGCGGGACGTCCAGCCGGGCCAGCAGCATCATCCAGTACGCCTGCCAGCGCAACAACGCCTTCATCGTCACCGACGGCTTCGCCAACGGCGGCGACACCACGCCCTCCTACACCGCGCACCCGACCGAGGATTCGAGCTTCCCGATCCAGACGACCTTTTCCGACTCGCTCGCCGACATCGCGCTCGCCTATTACCGGCGCAACCTGCGCAACAGCCGCGCCTGGTTCGTCGACGGCGTGGTGCCGCTGCCGCCGGACGATCCGCTGAACCCGAACCCGGACAAGAACACGAACCTGCACATGAACACCTACGCGATCACGCTGGGTGCGAAGGGCTCGATCTGGCCGATGCCCGCGGGTCAGACGCCGTGGACGAATCCGTTCTCCTGGCCGACGCCGCTGGCCGACGACCCGACCTCGATCGACGACCTCTGGCACGCCACGATCAACGGCCGCGGCCAGATGTACCTGGCCACGTCGCCGAAGGAGACCGCCGAGAACGTGCAGCGCGGCCTGACCGACATCCAGGCCCAGGTCGGCGCCCAGGGCGGCCTGGCGGTGAGCTCGGTCAACCTCGACCGCGGCGACTCGCAGGCCTACCTCGGCACCTACAACCCGGCCGGCTGGTCCGGCGACCTGACCGCGCGCACGATCGACAAGACCACCGGCGACGTGTCGACCGAAGTCTGGTCGGCCGCCAAGAAGCTGGCGGTGCGCGACTGGACGACCCGCGTCATCGCCACCCGCGACGGCGGCGGCGTGCCCTTCACGGCCGGCGTCGTCGGCGCGACGGTCAACCCCGGCGGCACCTATGGCGTGACGACGGACCTGATGAACTACCTGCGCGGCGACACCTCGAAGGAAGGCACCGACTTCCGTGCCCGCCGCGAGTTGCCGCTCGACGGCGGCGACATCGTGGTGCCGGGCAAGAAGAACCTGCTCGGCGCGATCACCAACTCCGAGCCGCTGCTCAGCCGTGCCGACAAGCTGGTCTACGTGGCCTCCGGCGAAGGCATGCTGCACGCCTTCGACACCGTCACCGGCAAGGAGCACTGGGCCTTCGTGCCACCGCTGGCGCTGAGCCAGATCGGCCAGACCGCGGTGCGCGGCTACACCTTCCGCACCAAGCTGGATGCGACGCCGACGGTCGGCGCGATCACGACGACTTCGCAGCGCATCCTCGTCGGCGGCATGGGTGCGGCGGGCCGCGGCTACTACGCGCTGAACGTGACCAGCCCGCGCGACCTCGACGAGGCCGGCCTGGCCAGCCGGGTGATGTGGCAGTTCCCGGCCGTCGGCGACACCACCACCGCCGACAAGATGGGCTACACGGTCGGCTCGCCGGTGGTCGTCAAGCGCAAGGACAGCGGCGGCGTGGTCTCCGACGTCGTGCTGGTGACTTCCGGCTACGACAACGGCGAGACGATCGGCGACGGCAAGGGCCGGCTGTGGATGCTCGACGCCACCACCGGCGCCATCGTGCACGAGTTCGTCACCGCCGACGGCACCGCCGGCACCGCCGAAGCCGGTCTGGCCCATGTGTCGGCCTTCACCGAAGGCGACGGCTCGGTCCGCTACGTCTACGGCGGCGACCTGCTCGGCAACGTCTGGACCTTCGACCTGACCGCGCTGACGACGACCAAGCTGGCGGTGCTGAAGGATGCGTCCGGCAACACGCAGCCGGTGACCTCCGCGCCAGAACTCGCCAAGCTCTACGACAAGCGACTGATCATGGTCGGTTCGGGCCGCCTGCTCGACATCACCGACTTCGGCAGCACGCGCACGCAGTCGTTCTATGCCTTCACCGACGGCGCGGCGATGAGCAACGCCCGCACCTCGCTGGTCAAGCAGACCTACACCCGCGGTGCGACGCCGGAACTGACCAACAACCCGGTCAACTGGACGACCGGCCGCGGCTGGTACTTCGACCTGCCGGCCGGCGAGCAGGCCAACACGCAGCCGACCATCGCCTACGGCGCGGTGGCCTTCGTGACGAACAAGAACGGCGGCGCCGACTGCTCGCAGACCTCGTACCTGTACCTGGTCGACGTCACCAGCGGCAGCGTGGTGCCGGGCTCGGACCTGGCGTCCTTCCTGATCTCCGACAAGGCGACCTCGTCCCGCGTCATCACGCTGCGCGTGAAGGACGGCAAGATCGTCGGCACGACGCACACCTCGGACAACAAGGTCTACCGCAAGGAACTGCCGCTGGACAAGTCGATCAAGCCGTCGAAGAACGCCTGGCGCGAGGTGCGCAGCGACTGAGCGCCGACGCGGTTCCGCTCACCCCCCGACGCCCACCTGGTTCAGGTGGGCGTCGTCGTTCCAGCCCACCAGCGTGAGGCCCTGCCCGGTGTGCAGCAGCCGGTTGACGGCCGCGTTGCCCAGCGCCCAGCTGCGCGGCGCATGCAGCGCCAGCCGCGTCGCGGCACGGTACAGGCAGTCGAGCACGCCGCCATGGGTGACGATCACGATCGAGCCACCACGGTGGCGCTCGCCGAGGCGTTCGACCGCGCCGACGCAGCGCGCGTAGAAGACGGTCAGCGACTCGCCGCCACCGGGCGCGAAGTGCGGCTCGCGGGCGCGCCAGCGCGCCGCGTCGTTGGGCCAGGCCCGTTCGATCTGGTCGAAGCTCAGGCCCTCGAAGCGGCCGAAGCCGCGCTCGCGCAGACCCGGGTCAGTCTGCGGCTCGAGGTCCAGGCGCGTCGCCAGCGGCTGCAGAGTCTGCAGCGCGCGCGCCATGTCGCTCGCATAGACCGCATCGAACGCCTCGCCGGCCAGCGCCTCGGCCAGCCGCTCGGCTTGCCAGAGGCCACGCGGATTGAGCGGAATGTCGGTGTGGCCCTGGATCCGCCCCGCGGCGTTCCAGTCGGTCTCGCCGTGCCGCACGACGAGCAACCGCGTGGCCTGGCCGGCGCTCACGACGAGCGCAGGCGCCGGTTCAGCGTGTAGGTGCCCGACAGCGTCGCCGCGCCGAGCAGG
>CALJUI010000426.1 GCA_937975735.1 uncultured Rubrivivax sp. | reverse complement strand
GCCAGCACCGGGTCCTGCATCGCCTGGGCCCAGGCCAGCAGCAGGTCGTCGTAGCCGAGCACGCACTGGCGCTGCTTCAGGTCCACGTAGCGGCCGAACAGGGCCTTCAGCGCCGCTTCCCAGGCCGCGCACCATGGGTAGGCGTCGGCCAGCACGTCGGCCAGCGCGCGCTCGCCGTTGACGCAGCGCGAATAGATGGCCAGGCAGGTGCCCTTGAGCGGGAAGCGGCGCGGCGACGCCGACAGGTCCAGATCCTGCCGCGCCAGGTTCATCAGGTCCTCCGCGTCGGCGCGGTCGATGACGGTGAAGCCGGGCGCCAGGCCGATCGCGCCGGCCCAGTCGCGCAGCAGCCGCGCGCCGATGGCGTGGAAGGTGCCGGCCCAGGGCAGCGACGGCGGCGCGGCGCCGCGAGCGCGCTGCCCGAGCGCGTGCTGCAGCGCCAGGCCACACCGGTGCGACATCTCGGCCGCGGCGCGGCGCGAGAAGGTCAGCAGCAGCAAGCGCTGCGGGTCGACGCCGTCGAGGATCAGCCGCGCGGTGCGTGCCGCCAGCGTGGCCGTCTTGCCGGTGCCGGCGCCGGCGATGACGAGCAGGGGTGCGTCGCCATGCTCGGCCGCTGCACGCTGGGCAGGGTTCAGGCGGTCGAAAGGGTTGTTCTGGGCCGCAGCCTGGGGCTCCGGGCCAGGGTCGGCGAGGGCGGTCGGCGGCATGCCGGGACTGTATACCCATCCATGGGTTAAGCCGCTGCCGCCGCCGCCTTCGCGTTCATGCCTTGGGCGTGGCGGGGTTGCGAGACATCGATGACGAGCCGCTTCGGCGTCGACGATGGCGATGCCGATGACGCGAACGCGGGGGCTCAGCGTCCTCCAACGCCGGCAGCGACGCCGGCGACGTGCTCACGGTGCCGTCTCGGTCGCCGTGCGCGCGACGACGGCGCCGGCTGTACCGTTGGCCGTCGTGCCCATCGCGGCTGGACGTCGCATGGCGTCCCGTGTGCCGGGATCGGTGGTGTCGCTGCCGCGGCGGACGCAGCAACAGGAAGAGCGCGAAGCTCAGGCCCGTGGCCAGCACCATGGCCAGGAAGACCGTGCGTAGCACGCCGCCTGGCGCAGGTGATGGCGGGCTGAGCTCGTCCGACCGTGCCCGAGCGTCGCCGCGCTCCGTCCGGTTCGGACCGGTGGCGCCGGTGGCGGGCAGAACTTCCTCGTCGAGGAAGCGGTTCAGGGCCTGGCGGGCGTTGGCGACCTCGCTGCGCTGTCGCGCCCATTGCTCCTCGGCGGCGCGGCGTGCCACAGCGTCCTGAAGCCAGTCCTCATCGGGCTGCGCGGCGGCGCGCCCGGCCAGTTCGGTTTCGTCGCGCTGCAATTGGGCGTCCAGGTGCTGGCGCCGCTGCCACTCGAGTGCCCAACGCTCGGCGGCGCGCGCTTGCGCGTCGTCCGGGTCCTCTTCAGGCGGGGCCTGCAGCGTGGCGGTGGAGCTTTCCAGGTCAACGGGCTCAGCGTGTCCAGCGGCGGCCACCAGCACCGCTGCCATCGCGACGGCAACGTGCGCGCGTGGCCAGCGCCAGGCGCAAGGTCGCCGGGGCCCGTCGGGCCCTTCCACCCTGCGCGGCGGCGCGCTCACGCCTGGATGTCCTCCATGCTGGGTGTGCACGCAAGATCCGCGCCCCACTGGCGGCTCACCCTGGGCAAGCCCCTCGCACCACTGCGCCTTGCGGTCACGACGCGGCTCGGGCTGTCAAGCAGCCCGACAGCGTCACCCCTGGCCCAGCCGCGCCACCAGTGCCGCCGTGTACTCGCGCGTGGAGGCCTTGCCGCCGAGGTCGCCAGTGCGCACGTTGTCGACGTTGAGCGTGTCGTCGATGGCGCGCCGCAGCCGCGTGGCCATCTCGCCCAGCTTGCAGTGGTCGAGCATCAGCGCGGCCGCCAGCAGCAGCGCCGTCGGGTTGGCGATGCCCCTGCCAGCGATGTCCGGCGCCGAGCCGTGCACCGCCTCGAAGATCGCGGCGTCGGCGCCGATGTTGGCGCCGGGAGCCATGCCCAGGCCGCCGACGAGGCCCGCACACAGGTCCGACAGGATGTCGCCGAACAGGTTGGTCGTGACCAGCACGTCGAACTTCCACGGGTCCAGCACCAGCTTCATCGCGCAGGCGTCGATGATCACGGCGTCCATCTCGACCTTGCCGGCGTACTCGCCCGCGCGCATCTGCTCCGCCGTCTCCAGGAGGATGCCGGTCAGCCCCTTCATGCGGTTGGCCTTGTGCACGATGGTGACCTTCTTGCGCCCGGTCGCGATCGCATGCTCGAAGGCGAAGCGCAGCACGCGGCGGCAGCCGTCGCGCGTGTTGACGCCCGAGGCCATGGCCACCGCGTGCGGGTCGCCGCCGATCTCCACGTAGCGCTCGTGGCCGATGTACAGGCCCTCGAGGTTCTCGCGCACGACGACGAGGTCGATGTCGTCGAAGCGCCCGCCCGGGATCAGCGTGCGCACCGGGCGCAGGTTAGCGTAGAGCTTGAACTCCTCGCGCAGGCGCACGTTGGAACTGCGGTAGCCGCCGCCCGACGGCGTCTCCAGCGGGCCCTTCAGCGCGAGCTTGGTGCGGCGGATGCTGTCCAGCGTGGCCTGCGGCAGCGGGTCACCGGCGCGCGTCACACCCTCCAGCCCGGCGATCTGGCGGTCCCACTCGAAGGGGGCGCCCAGCGCGTCCAGCACGGCCAGCGTGGCGTCGACGATCTCGGGACCGATGCCGTCGCCGGCGATCAGGGTGGCGGGGATGCGCTTGGCAGTCATGGTCGGGCTCGCTGGGAAAGGGGCGGGGGTCAGGGGATCGCCGCGGCGCTCGGCCGCTCGGCGGTGCGGTCGCGCCAGGCCTGCAGTTGAGCCAGGCCGTCGTCGGCCGGACGGTACTTCATCAGGCCACGCACGAACTCGAGCGCGACGAAGGCGGTGATGTCGGCGATGGTGAAGCGCTCGCCGGCCACGAAGGGCTGCCGCGCCAGCTCGCCGTCGAGCCAGCGCGCGATGCCGCGCATCTTCTCGCCCTGCGACGCACCGAAGTCCGGGAACTGCGGCTGCTCCAGCGGCGCCAGCCCGGGGTGGCAGTGGCGGATCCAGTTGGCCACGGCGCCCATCAGGTAGTGCTCGACGCGGCGGTCGGCCATTTCGATGAAAGCCCGCTCGGCGGGGTCGCGGCCCGGGCCGGGTCGAGCGAGCCGCTCCTCGCCCGCGCCGCCCTGCGCGCGGGCGGCGGCGCCGACGTCGACGATCTCTCCTGGACACCCTCCGGCGACGCCCTGCTCCTCGTCTCCGGCGACGACCTGTTCCGGCTGCCGGCCGGCGGCGGCGGGCTCGAGCGGCCCACGGACACCGACGCGCGGGAGAGGGACCCCACACCGT
>CALJUI010000425.1 GCA_937975735.1 uncultured Rubrivivax sp. | reverse complement strand
AGGACGAGGACCCGCCGTTCACCTTCCGCGCGATGGTCGTGCAGGCCTTCTGGCCGGGCGCCAGCGCGGCGCAGGTCGCCGAGCAGGTGACCGACAAGATCGAGCGCACGCTGCAGGAAGTGCCGCATGCCGACGTGATCCGCAGCTACACCAAGCCGGGCCAGTCGCTGACGATCTTCCAGCTGAAGGACTCGACGCCGCCGAAGGAGGTCGCCGGCACCTGGTACCAGGTGCGCAAGCGCATCGGCGACATGCGCTCGACGCTGCCGCAGGGCGTGATCGGGCCGGTGTTCAACGACGACTTCGGCGACGTCTACGGCACGATCTACGCGCTGTCGGCCGACGGCTTCAGCCGCGAGGAGTTGCGCCAGTTCGCCGAGACGGTGCGCCAGCAGCTGCTGAAGGTGCCCGACGTGGCCAAGGTCGAGCTCTTCGGCGCGCAGCCGGAGAAGGTCTTCGTCGAGATCTCGCACAGGCGGCTGGCCCAGCTCGGGCTGGACTTTGGCCAGGTCATCGGCCAGATCGGCGCGCAGAACGCGGTCGAAGGCGCCGGCGTGCTCGACGCCGGGCAGGAGAACCTGCAGGTCCGCGTCGGCGGTGCCTTCGGCTCGGTGGAGGACCTCGGCCGGCTGCCGATCCGCGCGGTCAACCCGGCCACCGGCCAGGCCAGCACGCTGCGCCTGGCCGACATCGCCGAGGTGCGTCGCGGCTACGCCGACCCGCCGGCGGTGACCGTGCGCCACCAGGGCCACGAGGTGATCGCGCTCGGCGTGTCGATGGCGCGCGGCGGCGACATCATTGCGCTCGGCGAGTCGCTGCGTGCGGCGGCCGCGCGCGTGCAGGGCGAGCTGCCGCTGGGCATCACGCTGTCGCAGGTGCAGGACCAGCCGCAAGCCGTGTCGCGCTCGGTCAACGAGTTCGTCAAGGTGCTGGTCGAGGCGATCGTCATCGTGCTCGCGGTCAGCTTCCTGAGCCTGGGCCTGCACACGAAGCCGCTGCGCATCGACATCTGGCCCGGCCTGGTCGTCGCGATCACGATCCCGCTGGTGCTGGCGATCACCTTCGTGACGATGTACTACTGGGGCGTCGGCCTGCACAAGATCTCGCTCGGCAGCCTGATCGTCGCGCTCGGCCTGCTCGTCGACGACGCGATCATCGTCGTCGAGATGATGGTGCGCAAGCTCGAGGAGGGCTACGAAAAGGCGCGCGCCGCGACCTTCGCCTTCGACGTCACCGCGATGCCGATGCTCACCGGCACGCTGATCACCGCCGCCGGCTTCCTGCCGATCGGCCTGGCCAAGTCGGTCACCGGCGAGTACACCTTCGCGATCTTCGCCGTCACTGCCGCCGCGCTGGTGATCTCCTGGGTCGTGTCGGTCTACTTCGTGCCCTACCTGGGCTACAAGCTGCTGCACACGCGCAGCCAGGTCGAGGGGGAGGCGCACGAGCTCTTCGACACGCCGTTCTACAGCCGCTTCCGCCGCACCGTGGACTGGTGCGTGCAGCACCGCTGGATCACGATCGGGCTGACGATCGGCACCTTCGTGCTCGGCCTGGCCGGCATGGGCAAGGTCCAGCAGCAGTTCTTCCCGGATTCGAGCCGCCCGGAAATCCTGGTCGATCTGTGGCTGCCCGAGGGGTCGACGATCGCGCAGAGCGACGCGATCGCGCAGCGCTTCGAGCGCCGCATGATGGCCGAGCCGGGTCTGGCCAGCGTCACCACCTGGGTCGGCTCCGGCGTGCCGCGCTTCTACCTGCCGCTCGACCAGGTGTTCCCGCAGAGCAACGTCAGCCAGGCGATCCTGCTGCCGAAGTCGCTGGCCGAGCGGGAGGCCCTGCGCATGCGCCTGCCGGCGCTGCTGGCCGCCGAGTTCCCGGAGGTGCGCGGCCGCGTCAAGCTGCTGCCCAACGGCCCGCCGGTGCCGTACCCGGTGCAGTTCCGCGTCTACGGTCCCGACGCGGCGGTGGTGCGCGCCTGGGCCGACGAGGCCAAGGCGGTGATGCGCTCGAATCCGAGCATGCGTGGCGTCAACGACAACTGGAACGAGTCGATCAAGGTGCTGCGGCTGGCCGTCGACCAGGACAAGGCGCGCGCGCTCGGCGTGACCAGCCAGTCGATCGCCCAGGCCTCGCGAACGATCCTGTCGGGCAGCGTGATCGGCCAGTTCCGCGACGGCGACCGGCTGATCGACATCGTGCTGCGCCAGCCGCTGGACGAGCGCGACGCGATCACCGACCTCGGCAACGCCTACCTGCCCACCGCGTCCGGCCGGGCGATCCCGATCACCCAGATCGCCCGACCACAGTTCGGCTGGGAGCCCGGCGTGCTGTGGCGCGAGGGTCGCAACTACGCGGTCACCGTGCAGGGCGACGTCACCGAGGGCGTGCAGGGGCCGACCGTGACCGCCGAGCTCGCGCCGGCGATGCAGTCGCTGGCCGCCCGCATGCCGGCGGGCTACGGCATCGAAGTCGCCGGCGCGGTGGCGGAGAGCAGCAAGGGCCAGGGCTCGATCGCCGCAGGCGTGCCGCTGATGCTGTTCATCATCTTCACGCTGCTGATGCTGCAGCTGCAGAGCTTCAGCCGCGCGATGCTGGTGTTCCTGACCGGGCCGCTGGGCGTCGCCGGCGTGGCCGCGGCCCTGCTGATCCTGAACCGGCCGTTCGGTTTTGTCGCCTTGCTCGGCGTGATCGCGCTGTCGGGGATGATCATGCGCAACTCGGTGATCCTGATCGACCAGATCGAGCAGGACCGCGCGCGCGGCGTGCCAACCTGGGACGCCATCGTCGAGTCGGCGGTGCGGCGGTTCCGGCCGATCGTGCTGACCGCGGCGGCCGCGGTGCTGGCCATGGTGCCGCTGTCGCGAAGCGTGTTCTGGGGGCCGATGGCGGTGGCCATCATGGGCGGGCTGATCGTCGCGACGGCGCTGACGCTGCTGGCGCTGCCGGCGATGTACGCCGCGTGGTGCCGGGTGCGGCGACCGGCGGGCGCGGATGCCCGGGCAGGCTAAAATCCCTGGTTTGTCCCCGATCCACCCGCGCGGGTGGCGAAATTGGTAGACGCACCAGGTTTAGGTCCTG
>CALJUI010000424.1 GCA_937975735.1 uncultured Rubrivivax sp. | reverse complement strand
CAGCCGCGCGGGCAGGTACTCCTTGATCGCGACCTCGCGCTGCAGCACCTCGTCGAAGGCCAGGTAGACGATGCCGAAGCCGCCCGCGCCGAGCACGCGGCGGATCCGGAACTCGGCGAGTCGACTGCCGTCCGGCAGCGCCGCGGCGGGCTGCAGGAGGGACGAGGCGGTGCGGGCTTGCATGGTGGACCAAGCTTAGTCGGCCGGCGCCGCGCCGCGCATCGCTCTTTGCGGGGAGAGCGGGACCGGCGCCCCGGCCGCCTAGAATCCCGCCGTGACTTCGCGAGCTGGTCCCCGTCATGCGCCCGCGCCGAGCCGTCGCCGTTTCGCGCTGTGGTGTGCAGGCAGCACGGTGCTCGGCACGGCAATGCCGCCGGCGTGGGGGCTCGAGCCGCCCACCGGCCCGGTCGTGCTGACGCTGACCGGACAGGTCCGCTCGACCAACAGCCCGCGCGGCGCCGAGTTCGACCTGACGATGCTGCGGCGCCTGCCGCAAACCAGCTTCTCCACCAGGACGCCCTGGTACGCCAGCGTCCGCCGCTTCACCGGACCGCTGCTGCGCGACGTGCTGAGCGCCGCCGGCGCCAAGGGCACGACACTGCACGTGGCGGCGCTGAACGACTACCGCGTCGAGGTGCCGGTCGACGACGCGCTGCGCCACGAGCTGATCGTCGCGCACCTGATCGACGACCAGCCGATGGCGGTGCGCGACAAGGGCCCGCTGTTCCTGATCTATCCCTTCGATGCGCGGCCCGAGCTGCGCACGGCGGTGTACTACAGCCGCTCCGCATGGCAGTTGCGGTCGATCGAGGTCCAGTAGCCCGGCGCGGCTGGCGGCGCATCGACGGCCTCGGGCTGGTCGCGGGCGTGCTGCTGCTCGTACTCGTCGCCGCCGTGCTGGTGCAGAGCCGCCAGCTTGCACTGGTCGAACGGGCCGTGCGCAGCGGCGAGGACTACGCCGTGCTCAGCATCTACCAGGTCGAGATCGAGTACCTGCGGCTGCGCGAGGAGTGGCAGCGCGCGCTGGTCGACCCGCAGGTCGACGCCGGCGAGCTGCAACTGCGCTACGACGTCTGGGTCAGCCGCGTCGGCCTGGCGCGCACGCCGAGCCTGCGCCGCATCCTCGAGGACAGCCCGGCGTATGCGCAGACCTTGCAGGCGCTCGAGCGCTTCATCCGCGACGCCGACCGGCTGCTCGGCCCGGGGACGACCGGGGCGCCGGACCGTGCGGCGCTGGCCGCGCTGATGCCGGCGCTCGACGCGCTCGGCGAGCCGGTGCACGCGCTGACGCTGGACGCCGCCCACCAGTCGGCGTTGCGCACCAGCGAACGCAACCGCAACGTGCGCCTGCAGAGCCAGCTCGGCATCGCGCTGACGGTCTTCCTGTTCGCGCTGACCGCAGCCTTCGCTGCACTGGCGGTGCGCCAGATGCGCCAGCTCGGCCAGCGCCGGCGCGCGCTCGAGGCGATGGCCGAGCGACTGCACGAGGCCCGCCAGCAGGCCGATGCCGCCAACCAGGCCAAGAGCGTCTTTCTGGCCCACATGAGCCACGAGATCCGCACGCCGTTCCAGGGCCTGCTCGGCATGCTGTCGCTGCTGCGCGAGACCGGCCTGACGCCGCGCCAGGCCGAATTCGTGCGCACCGCCAACGAGTCCGCCGACCACCTGCTGACGATCCTCAACGACATCCTCGACCTGTCGCAGCTCGAGTCCGGCCGGCTGGCGCTGAACCCGGTGGCGGTCGACCCGCGCGCGCTGCTGCGCGAGGTCGAGGCACTGATGCGCCCGCAGGCCTCGGCCAAGTCGCTGGCCTTGCACTTCGACACCGAGCCACAAGTGCCCGAACGCGTGGTGGCCGATCCGACCCGCGTCAAGCAGGTGCTCTACAACCTGATCAGCAACGCGATCAAGTACTCGCCGCATGGCACCGTCGCGGTGGATCTGCGCGTCCCGCCGGGCGAGGTGCCGACGCTGCAGTTCGTCGTCACCGACACGGGCGTCGGCATGGACCGCGAGACGGTCGAGCGGCTGTTCGCGCGCTCGCTCGGCCGACCCGCCGGCTCGGGCGGCGCCGGGCTCGGCCTGGAGATCTCGCGCAACCTCGCGCTGCTGATGGGCGGCGACATCCGGGTCGAGAGCGTGCCGGGCGAAGGCAGCGTGTTCCGCTTCGACCTGCCCTGGCAGCCGGCGCCGGAGGCGCTGGCCGCCCCGGCGCGGGACCGCGAGGCGGGGCCGGCGCCATCGCGCGAGCTGTCGGTGCTGGTTGCCGAGGACCACCCGGTCAACCGCCAGTACCTCGCCGCGCTGCTGGAGACGCTGCGCCACCGGGTGCACTTCGTCAGCGACGGGCAGGACGCGGTCGAGGCGGTGCAGCGCGAGGCCTTCGACATCGTGCTGATGGACCTGCACATGCCGGGCTTGGACGGCGTCGGTGCGACGCGGGCGATTCGCGCGCTGCCGGACCGCACTGCGGCCACGGTGCCGATCATCGCGCTCACCGCCGACGCCTTTCCGCAGACGCGCGAACGCTGCCTGATGGCCGGCATGAACGACTTCCTGCCCAAGCCGGTCAGCCCGCAGGACCTGATCGCCGCGCTGCGCCGCCTGTTCGGCGCCGACGCGGTGCCCGACGCCGAGGCGCCGCATGGCGACCCCAGCCTGCCGCCGCTGGTCGACCAGGGCGAGACCGAGCTGATCGACATGAAGGCGATCGACGCCGCCCTGCGCGGCGTGCCGCGAGCGCGCCTGGCGACGCTGCTCGACGAGTTCCTCGAACAGGGGCCGCACACCGTGCGTCGCCTGCGCTCGGCGGTGCGCGACGGCCAGCCGCTCGAGCTCCGCGTGCACGCCCATGCGGCACGCGGCGTCGCGCTGAACCTGGGGCTGGCGGCCATCGCGCAGACTGCGCAGGCGCTGCACGAGGGTGCGGCGCACCTGCCGGCGCACGAGATCGCGCGCCTGGTGCAGACCTTCGAGGACCTGATCCCGCGCACCCGGCGCGCGGCGTCGGAAGCCGGGTTGCTGTGAACCGCCGCCGCGGCGGCTAGCCGCCGCGGTTGCGCATCCAGTCCGCGGTGCCGAAGAACGACTCCGCCAGCCGCCCGGCCAGCGCCGGATCGACGCCCGTCTCCCGCATCGCCTGCCCCATGCAGGCCAGCCACTGGTCGCGCTCGGCGATGCCGATCGAGTACGGCAGGTGGCGCGCGCGCAGGCGCGGATGGCCGAATCGGGACTCGTAGTGCGGCGGGCCGCCGAGCCAGCCGCACAGGAACCAGTGCAGCTTGTCGCGCGAGCCGTCGAGCACGGCGGGATGCAGCGCGCGCAGCGCCGCGTAGTCCGGCTCCAGGTCCATCAGGTCGTAGAAGCGGTCGACCAGCGTGCGCACGGCGGCCTCGCCGCCCAGGGCCTCGAAGGCCGTCATCCGTCGATCAGCTTCGAGGCGAGCGCGACCATGCCGATCGACGCCGGCGCGCCGGGCTGGGACAGCAGCAGCAGCTCGCGCTTGAGCACCGAGTCGCGCACCGCGCCGTCGGCCGGCAGTTCGCCGACCAGGTCCAGCCGCACCGGCGAGTCGATCGACGGGTTCACGTAGCGGTCCACGACCTGCTGCAGCTGCTGGCGCACCGCACGACCCTCGCCCGGGCGCCGCACCTGGTTGACCACCAGACGCATGGTGCGTCGGCCCTGGGCGCTCGCCAGCACCTTGATCGTCGCGTAGGCGTCGGTCAGCGAGGTCGGCTCCGGCGTGGCGACGATCAGCACCTCGGTGGCCAGCGAGATCGTGTAGAGCACCACGTCGGAAATGCCGGCGCCGGTGTCCAGCAGCACGTGGTCGAAGCGCGGCGAGACATCGTCGATGACCTTCTGCAGCTGCTCGCGCACGACGGTGGTCATCCGCGAGTACTCGACCATGCCCGAGCCGGCCAGCAGCACCGAGAAGCCGCCGGGGCGCGGAGTCTGTCATTCGAGGTCCAGAGATCGGAAGAGCGTCGTGTAGGGAAAGAGTGTAGATCTCGGTGGTCGCC